>CAZTKB010000316.1:0-3947 GCA_964614125.1 uncultured Desulfobacterales bacterium
GCGGATCATGGCCAGTATCCACCCGGTCGCCGATCTGGTCAGACAAGTGGGAGGCGAAAAAGTGGACGTCACGGTCGTTGTTCCTCCGGGAGCCAGTCCGCACACTTTCGAGCTGAAACCGGGGGTAATTCAAAAATTCTCCCAAAGCCGACTGTTTTTCATGGTCGGAGCCGGGATGGAATTCTGGGCGGAACCCATTTTAAAATCCACTGGAGCATCCTTCGAAACGGTAGTTTTGTCGGAAGGGTTGCCGCTGTTGACCAACGCCGGACACGTGCATCACTCCACGGAAAAAAAATCCCACGGCCATTCCCACCCGAGTGGTTCCGCCAATCCCCACGTCTGGCTGGATCCGGTTCTGGCCGCGCTGATGGTGGATCGGATTGCCCAGGCTCTCGGACGTGCCGATGCAGCCCATGGTCCGTTATTTTTAAAACGGAGCGAGGATTACCGGAAACAGTTGGAAGATCTGGACCAGCGGATTCAGGCCGCGGTCGCCACGTTTCGAACTCGGCAATACGTTACATTCCACCCGGCGTGGGATTATTTTTCCAGGCGTTACAGCCTGGTATGTGAAGGAGTGATCGAGGCGACCCCCGGAAGAAATCCCACTCCGCGCATGGTTTCCGATATCGTCAAAAAAATTAAAAAATACGACATTCGGGCGGTATTCGCCGAACCCCAGTTTAACGCCCAGACAGCCGAGGTGATTGCCCAGGAAGCCGGCGTCAGAGTCCTGTTCCTGGATCCTATTGGAGGCCCCCAGGTTCCCAAAGGTGGTACTTATCTGGAACTGATGGAAAAAAACCTGGAAGTGATGCGCGAGGCCATGCGGTGAACACCGAACCTTCCCTCTCCGAAAAACCAACCGATCCCATCGTCTCCCTTCATGACATCTGGGTCTCCTATGAAGGGCGATGGGTGTTGAAATCCATTTATCTCTCTTGCCAAAAAGGGGAGATCCTGGGCATAGTCGGCCCAAATGGAGGCGGTAAATCTACGCTTCTTCGGGTAATTTTGGGATTGATCACTCCGGACAAGGGGACAGTGGCTTTGTTCGGCCGGAAACCGGGAAAGACGGCCCGGATGCAGGTGGGATACCTGCCACAGATTTCCCGATCCGATCGATCGTTTCCGGTCCGGGTCCGGGATGTGGTGATGATGGGAAGATACCGGAAGTTGGGGCTGTTACACAGACCCGGACGCGATGACCGGGAAGCGGTCATGCTCCAATTGGAACGAGTGGGCATGGCGGATCACGCGGATAGACCTTTCGGCATCCTTTCCGGTGGACAACAGCAGCGGGTGAATATCGCCAGAGCGTTGGTATCCGACCCGCGGCTTCTGATCTTGGACGAGCCTTCCACCGGTGTGGACAGTGTTGCCCAAGAGGAATTCTACGAACTTCTGGCCCGGTTACGGGATGAGCACCAGTTATCCGTAATCATGGTTTCCCATGATATCGGTGTCATTACCTCTCATGCAGACCAGGTGGCCTGTTTGAACCGCATCATCCATTATCACGGCGACCCCAACGGCGTTTTGGACCCGGATACGCGCGACCGATTCCTGGGCCGGGATCTTAAGGTCATTGTCCATGATTCCCGTTGCATCTCCTGTTTGATGAGACACTCCGACCATGATTGACCTGTTATCACACCAATTCATGCAAAACGCCCTGGCCGCCGGGATACTCCTATCGATCGTCCTGGCCGTGGTTTCTTTTTTCGTAGTGTTGCGACATCATGCCTTCATCGGCGTAGGTATCGCCCATTCCGCCTTCGGAGGTGTCGCTGCCGGGAGTCTGTTCGGGTTCCCGCCGCTTCTTTCGGCGATAGTCTTCTCCGTCCTGGTCGCCAATGGAGTCAGCATCATTTCCAAACACAAAAACCTGGGTGTCGACTCCGCGATCGGCATCTTCTTTTCCCTGGCGATGGCCTTGGGCGTCATCTGTATCGGTTTGTCTGACACCTACAACACCGACCTGTTCGGATACCTGTTTGGGAACATACTGGCGATCAGCCGGGAAGACCTCCTGGTCATCGCCGTCCTGGGAAGCGTGGTGCTCCTCTCGGTAGCCCTGTTTTTCAGACAGCTTTTGTTCATCACCTTCGATTCCGAGGTGGCTCTGGTCAGTGGGATGCCGGTCGCGTTTCTGGATCATTTCTTTTTGACGGTCCTTTCCATCACGATTGTGATCAGTATGAAAATCACGGGCATCATTCTGGTTTCTGCCCTGCTGGTCATACCGGGAGCCGCCGCTGCCCAGATTTTTGATCATTACACCAAAATGATTGTGGCATCCATTGGAATCGCGCTGTTTTCCACCGTCGGAGGGCTGGTTCTTTCTTATTATCTGGATCTGGCATCGGGTGCCGCTATCGTCACACTGGCGTGCGTCGTCTTCTTTATCGCATTTTCCATAGGAAAATTCCGGAACAAGTCATGAACCAACCTTCTATTTTTCGGAGACCCATGAAAGGAAATTCATCCGTGTCACGTTCCGCTTTACCCGTTTTCCCGCGTATCGCCTGGCTGTCGGACTCCGACAAGAACCAATTGTTTCAATCCGCGCTGACGGTGTTATCCGATATCGGCATGCAGATCCAGCACGAGGAAGCAGTTTCTTTGCTTCAGCAGGCAGGATGCACGATCCAACCGAACCAGATGATCACCATCCCCCCGGACCTGGTCCATCAATCCATACAAAGCGCCCCTTCCTCTATTCGGGTGGGGGATCGTAATGGGAACCCGGTGATGGACCTGGGAGGCAACCGCTCCTACTTCGGAACCGGTTCGGACCTGATCTATTCTTTGGAATCGGAGACGATGAATCGCCACCACTGTGTCCTCGATGACGTTGCGCGGGCGGCCCGGGTTTGCGATAACCTTTCGAACATCGATTTTATTATGTCTTTTGCGCATCCCAACGACATCGAGCCTCGATTCGCCTATGTGGCGGAATTCCGGGCGATGGCCGAAAATTCCACCAAGCCTCTGGTGTTCACTTCCGAAAACCGGGCCGATATGGCCTGTATTCATCAGATTGCCTCCCTTCTTCGAGGTGGAGAGGATCGCCTCAAGATGTTTCCCTACGTGATTCATTACGCCGAACCGATCAGCCCGCTGAAACACCCCCACACCAGCTTGGACAAATTGCTGTTCTGTGCGGAAAAAGGGATTCCGGTGATCTATTCCCCGGCTCCGATCGCGGGATCTACGGCTCCCATGACTGTCGCCGGTCATGTGGTCCAGGGGCTGGCCGAATGCCTCTGTGGACTGGTTGTTCATCAGTTGAAGTCTCCCGGCGCTCCGTTCGTGATGGGAATGGGCCCTGCCGTGCTGGATATGGCGACCGGACAATGTTCCTACAATGCCCCGGAATACTATATGGCGTACATGAGCATGATTGAAATGACCCACCACCTCGATCTTCCCTCCTGGGGATATGCCGGAACCAGTGATTCGCAGATCCCTGATGAGCAGGCGTGCCTGGAGGCGGCCATTTTGACTTTCATTTCCGCCATGTGCGGAGCCAATTTGAATCACGATGTCGGATACCTGGACTTTGGAAGAACCGGATGCCTGGAGATGGTCGTCATTATGGACGAAGTAATCGATCAGGTTCGCCGGATCCGAAAGGGAATGATAATCGACGTGGAGGAGACAGCTGTGGAGGTCATCCGACAGGTCGGGGTCGGAGGAGAGTTTTTAACCCATGATCATACCTATCGGCATCTGCGATCCACCCAATGGAGGCCGTCACTACTGCACCGGGACGGGTATGAGGCATGGGAGGCAAACGGAAAGAAAAGCCTGTTGACACGCGCACGGGAAAGACTGCAGGAAATCTTGACCACCCATCACGCGCCGACGATCCCTGAAACGACAGCGGCGGAAATCGAAAAAGAAATCCGCCGGTTTTCCGTCCAATGATCCCCCGGGAC
>CAZTKB010000317.1:0-3929 GCA_964614125.1 uncultured Desulfobacterales bacterium
GGTTTTCCCTCAGGAAAATCATTCCCTCCCCACTGGTGGGGGAGGGTCAGGGTGGGGGGGAAAACCGGGACAAGCCACCCCCGCTCCGGCTTTCCCGCCATTATAACTTGTGTAATTCGGTGGACCCGAACACTTTGTATGGAAACCGAATAGGTGGCATGAAAAGCGGGGGAAATCCAAACCGGAAGCACCATAAAACACCCCCGAAGGGGGTAAAACCTAACACGAAATTCTTTTTCTTCCAGGAGCATCCCATGAAAAAGCTTGCAGTCATATTGATCCTCCTCTTGGCGCCGATGCCTGTCTGGGCGGCAGCTGCGGCCATTCCGGACGCATTCCATGACGAAAGCCTCGATTTTCTGGACGAGGAGGAAGCCGAGGAACAGCCCGCACCCTCGGTCCCGGATCCCCTGGAGGGATGGAACCGCGCCATGTTCGAATTTAACGACCGTCTCTACTTCTGGGTGCTGAAGCCGGTCGCCCAAGGATACAAGGCCGTTGTTCCGGAGACCGTCCGCGTGGGAGTGAAAAATTTCTTCACCAACCTCGGCGGGCCGGGCCGAATCGTCAACTGCTTTCTGCAGGGCAAAATGGAGGACATGGCCAATGAAATGGCGGGATTTCTGTACAACTCCACGTTTGGGATATTGGGACTCATGGATTTGGCCAAAAACAACCCGGAACTGAAAACACCATCCGAGGACATGGGGCAGACCCTGGCGGTATACGGCATCGATGACGGTTTTTTTATCATCTGGCCTGTACTGGGGCCTTCCACCCTGCGGGATACCGTGGGAATGGTGTCGGATGGATTTTTGTACCCCATGTATTATGTGTATGATTGGGAGGTGCGGGCTGGCGGAAAGGCCCTGGAAGTCGTCAATGCCACCTCCTTTCGGATCGGGGATTACGAAAGCCTGAAAGAATCGGCCATCGAACCCTACCTGTCTTTCAAAAACTTTTACCTGCAATACCGCCAGAAACGGATACAGGATCAACGGTAAGGAGAACGACGTGATCGAGCCACTCCGTTCCCGACTGCCGGATGTCGGGGTCACCATTTTCACCCGGATGACCGCGCTGGCCAACGAACACCAGGCCATCAATCTCAGCCAGGGTTTTCCGGACTTTGCCGTGGACCCCTGGATGATCGACCGGGTCACCCATCATATGCATGCGGGACGCAACCAGTACGCCCCTATGACCGGGGTAACGGAACTCCGCGAACGCATCGCCGGCAAGATACAGACCTTGTACGGCACATCTTACGACCCGGTTACGGAGATAACCGTCACCTCCGGAGCCACCGAGGCGGTGTTCTGCGCCATTACGGCATCCATTCAACCCGGTGACGAGGTCATCATCATTGAGCCAGCCTATGACTCGTACGCGCCGGCCGTCGTTCTGAGCGGGGGCGTCTGCCGGTTTTCGGCCATGCGGTTTCCCGATTATTCCATTGACTGGAGCCAGGTTCGGGACCTGGTGAACGGGAGGACCCGGCTGATCATCCTGAACTCCCCGCACAACCCGACCGGGTCGATCCTCACCGAGGCGGATATCGCGGCTCTTGGCGAAATTGTCCGGGACACCTCCATCCGGATTGTCAGCGACGAGGTCTATGAACACATTCTGTTCGACGGCGGGGTACACCACAGCATGTCCCGGTATCCGGATTTGGCCGCTCGCAGTTTCGTGATCAGCTCGTTCGGAAAAACGTTCCATGCCACGGGGTGGAAAATCGGCTACTGCGCGGCGCCGGAACCGATGTCCCAAGAGTTTCGGAAAATTCACCAGTTCGTCACTTTTGCCTCCTCCACACCGGTCCAGTACGCATTGGCGGATATGCTGGACCGGCCGGAAACCTACTTGGAGCTGCCGCGGTTTTACGAAACCAAGCGGGACAGGTTTCTTGCATTGATCACAGGTAGCCGGTTCACGGTGCTGCCCTGCCGGGGCACCTATTTCCAGATGCTGGGATACGAACGGATCTCCGGGGAGCCGGACATCGAGTTCGCCCGGACCATGACCATCCGGCACGGAGTCGCCGCCATTCCTCCTTCCGCCTTTTATTCCGGCGGAAACGACCACCGGGTGCTGCGGTTTTGTTTTGCCAAAAACGATGCCACATTGGAGGAGGCGGCTCGACGGCTATGCGCGATTTGACGGTTGCCTTGGTGCAGGCGGATTTGGCGTGGGAAAACCCGAGGGCCAACCTGGCCGCCATGGATACCTGGCTGGCTACGGTGGAAAATGATCCGGATATCGTGATTCTGCCGGAGATGTTTACCACCGGGTTTACGATGAATGCCGGAAAACTGGCCCAGACGATGCACGGGAAGTCTGTTTCCCGGTTGCGGCAGGCGGCCCGCAAAACGAGCCGCCACATCCTGGGAAGCCTTATCATCACAGAAGCGGGCCGGTATTACAACCGCCTGGTCTGGGCCTGTCCGGACGGCCGGATCTTCACCTATGACAAGCGCCACCTCTTTCGCATGATGGAGGAGCACCGGGTGTATAGTCCGGGGAACCACCGTATGACCGTGGATGTGGATGGATGGCGGATCCGGCCGTTTATCTGTTATGACTTGCGCTTCCCCATCTGGACAAGGAATTTGGACAATGCCTACGATGTGGCGGTATTTATCGCCAACTGGCCGGCCAGGCGGGCCTTTCATTGGAAATCGTTGCTGTTGGCCCGGGCGATCGAAAACCAATGCTATGTCATCGGGGTCAATCGGGTGGGGATGGACGGCAACGGCCTGGAGTTTTCCGGGGATTCCGCGGTGATCGATCCCTCAGGGATCCACCTGTTCCAACAATCGCATTCGCCGTGCATCCATACCCATACCCTCAGCCACCGGGGACTGGTAGAATATCGGGAAGCTTTTCCCGCATACCTGGATGCGGATGTGACGATCGGTCCGGACTGAGCAACCAGCGGAGGCATCCATCCGCGACGGGAAAGCACCGAGATGATGCAGATCAAATCCAAGGCTCTCGAGGTCAATCTGGCCAGTTACGCGGTGGATGTCACCATCCACCCGAAATACCGGCCGCTCCAGGATATCATGTCCCGGTACTACGGGCTCCTGGAAGGTTTGAACACCTTCCTGAAAGAAGTTTCCCACCCTTACCGGAACTGGCAGGTGATTGTCCAGGAGGCCCGGACCTTTTCCCTGGATTATTACTACCTGTTCCAGAAACACGAACAGGGTCCGGAAGGCGCTGCCCTTTTTGTCGAACTCTACCTGGAAGCCATGTCCTCCGGCGCCTCCGACGAGGTGGTCGCCGACGCGGTCGACAACCTCATCCTATTTCTCCAGAAAATCATTCGGGAGTCGGGCCCGGACATCGGGCGTTTTGCCGGGGTCTTAAACGATGCGTTCCGGGCCGTGACCGACCTTCCCCAAGACCGATTTCTGCGATTCGTTCACAGTTATCTTCCCATCAAACGCCTGGCCCAGTGGTATCTGGGGCATGCGGCCGAATCGGATACCGGTCATGGGCCGGTCAACACCCTCATGCTCCGGTATTTTCGAACCATCCTGGACGTGTGGCTGAATGAGGAAGACCCCCGGACCTGGTTCGAGACCGAGGCCGAAGCCCAACCCCGGCCGGTGCTGGACGAAATTTTCGCGGACATTTCCCATGACCAGTTGAGAAAATGGAGCCGGGAGCTGGAAGGCCTGGCCGCCCGGTTTCCCGCGGATTCCCGGGAATTGCTGGAAAACCTGCTGCACCTTCCGGGCTCCAACGAGATTGTGGATATTTACAAGAATACGCCCGCCGCTCTGTGGAAAGCCGGGGAGAACATCACCCAGGCCAACCAGTGGAAAGTGATTTTTCTGTTTCATATCATGAACCTCTCGGGGCTTACCCTGATTCATGAGGATACCCTCCGGGAGATCAACCGGACCCTGACCTGGCTG
>CAZTKB010000318.1:0-3888 GCA_964614125.1 uncultured Desulfobacterales bacterium
TACCACGGTCGGCTGCCGGCCGGATGAGATGGGGGTGGGTCCCCGGTATGCGATTCCCAAGCTGCTGAGCATGGCGGGTCTGGAGATCCGGGATATCGATCTTTTTGAGATCAACGAAGCGTTTGCTTCCCAGGCCATTTACTCGGTCCGGGAATGCGGAATCGATTCTGCCAAAGTGAACATTCATGGAGGCGCCATTGCTCTCGGGCACCCATTGGGATGTACCGGAGCCAAACTGTGCGCGACCCTGTTGGCGAACTTGAGAAAAACGGGCGGCCGATACGGGGTTGAGTCCATGTGCATCGGCGGCGGCATGGGAGCCGCTGCATTGTTTGAAATGGTCACCGACTGGAAATAACGTCTTCCTGTCTGAATATACACCCCGGTTTCATTGCCTCCTGCCATGAAACCGGGGTTTTCTTGCGCTGTTTATATTTCCTTCCACACGAACCAGACAAACATCCCCGTTCAGCCTACATGCGTAACTGGAAGAGAAAACTTACCCGCTCCGGCTTTTCAGTTGGGTAGGGGCTCCCGGCCGGCAATCCCCTCTTTTCAACAATGGGAAAACAGGTTACACTGTGAAACAAATCCCATCATCCGGCCAGCCGATCCCGCGGCCGGAACGTTTTCGAAAAACAGTTCACAGCCAAAAAGGAGTCAGATTCGGACGATATGGATAAACTGGACGCCATCTTCGCACCCCGTTCCGTTGCCGTGATCGGTGCATCGACCACCCCGGGCAAAGTCGGTCATGATATATTCGAGAACATTCTGAAAGGCGGTTATGCCGGTACGCTTTATCCGGTGAATCCCACGGCCCGCTCGATCCGGAGTGTCCGGGCATACCCGAATATCCTGGATATTCCGGATCCGATCGATTTGGCCATGATCATTTTGCCCCCCAAGCTCAGTCTCCAGGCGGTCGATCAGGCGATCGAAAAAGGAGTGAACGGCCTTGTCATTGTTTCGGCCGGATTTCGCGAGGTGGGAAAAGAGGGGGCCGATATTGAAACGCAGATCGTCGAAAAATGCCGGGAAGCCGGTATCCGGGTGGTTGGACCCAACTGCCTGGGGGTGATCAACCCGATGCCGGGGGTTCAATTGAATGCCAGCTTTTCGGCCCGGATGCCCAAACCCGGAAACGTTTCCTTCATTTCCCAAAGCGGTGCCTTGTGTACCTCGGTGCTGGATTTTGCGGCGGACCGGGAATTCGGGTTTTCCAAGTTTATCTCCATCGGAAACAAGGCGGACGTCGATGAGCTGGATTTGCTTCGGTATCTCCACCAGGACAGGGATACCGAAGTGATCATGATTTATCTGGAGGAGCTTCGCCGGGGAAGAGAATTCATTGACGAGGTGAAGGCCATTACTTCGGGTGACCGGCCCACGCCGATTTTAGTGATCAAAAGCGGCCGGACCGGCGCCGGGGCACTGGCCGCCGCCTCCCATACCGGGGCTTTAGCCGGATCGGAGGCGGTTTATGACGCGATTTTCAAACAGTCGGGCATGATCCGAGTGGAATCCATCGACGAACTCTTCGATTATGCCACCGCCTTTGCCTACAAAAACCTCAGCAACTTGGGGAAGCTGACCAAGAAAATCCCGTCCGGAAACCGGGTGGCCATTATCACCAATGCGGGCGGACCCGGAATTGTGGCGACCGATATGACCGTATCCTCCGGCCTGCAATTGGCCCGGTTTCAACCCGAAACACTGGAGGTGTTGGCCAGTCATCTTCCCCAGACGGCCAATATCCACAATCCCGTGGATGTGATCGGAGACGCCGCACACGACCGCTATGAAAATGCTCTGGCGGCGGTCATCCGGGACGAAGGGGTGGACGGTGCCTTGGTAATTCTGACACCCCAGTCCATGACCAATTCTTTAGGCACCGCCGAAGCCATTTCCCGGATTGCGCGGCGCACGCACAAGCCGATTCTATGTTGTTTCATGGGGATTGTCGATGTCTCGCGCGGGGCCAAACATCTCCAGGAACAAGGTATTCCCGTTTTCCGGTTCCCGGAAAATGCGGCCAAATCCATGGGAGCCCTGTATCGGTATTCCCAGTGGCTCAACCGGCATTTTCTGGCCCAGTACGAGCTGACACATGATTCAGCCAGGGCTTCTGCCGTCATTCAGGATGCCTTGCGGGCTGGAAAATCCGCCCTGGGAGAAATCGACGGCTTGGAAATTCTGGAATCTTACGGATTTCGAACCTTGCCGACTCGGTTGGCGACATCCGCCGGGCAGGCATCCGAGATAGCCTTGGAAATCGGCCTTCCGGTCGTTTTGAAAATTGTTTCCCCGCAGATTCTGCATAAATCCGACGCCGGCGGCGTGATCGTTGGCCTCCAAACCCCGGAGGAAGTACGGGACGGGTTTGAGCGGATCGTGGAAAACGCCCGCCGCTATCTTCCGGATGCGGAAATCGCGGGCGTGATTGTTCAGCGGATGGCCCCCCGAGGTGAGGAACTGATCCTGGGAATGAACCGGTATCCCGTTTTCGGCCCCCTGATCATGTTCGGTATCGGCGGAATTTTTGTAGAGGTTTTTCAGGATGTCGCGTTTCGCCTGGCACCGATTCAGCGCAACGAGGCGCGCCGGATGATGAAAAGTATCCGGGGTTACCGCCTTCTGGAGGGCGTGCGGGGGCGACCCAAAGTCGATATCGGAGCCTTGGAAAAACTGCTGGTGTCTTTCTCCGATCTGGTGATCAACCACCCGGAAATACGGGAAATTGATATCAATCCAATTCTGGCGCATCCGGAAGGGCAGGGGGTCACCGTGGCGGACTGCCGGATCATTCTGGAATCATCGGCTCCGGAGAAAACGTGATTGGAACCTATTCCAGAAGTCTTTATCCGGTTGTTTTCGAAATCGATCCCATTCATGCGGAAATCCCCCGCGGCCGCGAAAGAAATCGCTTTCTTGGTACGGCCGCCAGGCAGGCGGTTCTGAAATCAGCCCGGATGAGCGGATTGACGTTTGCCGAGTTCCCGAAGACCCAAACCGGGGCTCCGAAGCCAGTGAAGGGATACCATTGGTCCTTGTCGCACAAACCCGGGATGGTGGCGGGCCTTATCGACAGATATCCTGTCGGAATCGATGTGGAGATCATTCGTCCGATTTCTCGGAAAATGTTTGACAAAATCGCTTCTCCAAACGAATGGAACCACATTTCCGGGGATCCGCTGAAGGCGTTCTTTCGTTGTTGGACTGCCAAAGAGGCCGTACTGAAAGCTTTCGGCGTTGGTTTGTCGGGGTTGTCGGATTGTCATTTGGATTCCGACAGTGGCGAGGAGGAAATGTCTCTCCGGTACCATGGCCGGATCTGCCGTGTGGTACACCGCATGTTCGGCAATGCGGTCGCGGCGGTTTTCGCGGAGGCAGGGGCGGATATCGAGTGGATTCGAATTACAGGATGGAGACCATGCAACAACGATACTGGCTGATGAAAACCGAACCGGAAACATTTTCCATCCAGGACTTGGAAAATAAAACTGACCAGACCGATTCATGGGAAGGGGTACGGAACTATCAGGCTCGGAATTTTCTCCGGGATGAGATCCGAAAAGACGATCGGGTGCTGTTGTACCATAGCGGTAAAATTCCATCGGTGGTGGGAACGGCGGTAGTGGTTCGCAGCGGATATCCGGATCCGACTGCCTGGGATCCGGCAAGCCGGTATTTTGATCCCAAAAGCACTCCGGACCATCCGATCTGGTATCGGGTGGATATCCGATTGGCTTCCATTTTTCCGAAACCACTGACACTGGCGGAGTTGCGGGCTTGGCCGCCCCTGAAGGATATGTGGCTGCTTCGCAAGGGGATGCGGCTCTCCGTACAACCGGTGACAGAGGAAGAGTATCGGTTTATTCTGGCTAT
>CAZTKB010000319.1:0-3886 GCA_964614125.1 uncultured Desulfobacterales bacterium
AAAGCGGGATAGGTCGCCCCGGGACGGCGGGCTGAAAAACCGTTTGCCAATCCGGAAAACCGGAAATAGACTCCCCCCCCATCCTGTGGTATAGAATGGCAACCAAATAAGAAACGGCAACCCGGTATTCGACACTCAACCACGGCATGAACCGACATACTATTCGACTGATTCTGGGATTGATTCTGGCGGAAATTTTCAGCATGGCTGGATTTTCCACCTTCGCGGCAACTCTGGTGGAATTCAGCCGATTGTGGAATCTGTCCTCCACGGACGCAGGGTGGATCAGCAGCGCCTATTTCATGGGGTATGTGCTGGCCGTCCCCATTCTGGTCGGCATGACCGATCGCATCGACGCACGAAAAATCTATTTCGCCAGTTGCATCCTGGGGATAGCGGCTGGAACCGGCTTCGCCTTTTTTACCACCGGCATGATCAGTGCCATGTTTTTCCGGGCTCTGGCCGGCGCATCTCTGGCCGGGACCTACATGCCGGGTCTCCGCCTCTTAACCGAACGTCTGGGACAACAAACCCGCCTGCGGATCGTTCCCTATTATACCGCGGCCTTCGGTGTCGGAGTCAGTCTTTCATTTCTCCTGACCGGATGGATCGATCAGAAATTCGGCTGGCAAAACGCCTTTCTGACCAGCGGTGTCTGCTCCGCCGCCTCCATGGTCCTCATGTGGATCGGTACCATGAACATCCCGATAACCCACATGGAAGCTTCTCCCACCGGAACCAGACGTCACCCGCTGGATTTGCGCCCGGCATTCACCAACCAGGAGGCGTTGTCCTACATCCTGGCATACAGCGGCCACTGTTGGGAATTGCTGGCCTTACGGTCATGGCTGCCGGCGTTTTTACTGTTCGCGTGGAATCATTCCCAGACTACCCCACCCGGCCACACCGTGACACAGTGGTCCACCCTGATCGTTCTGATCGGCGTCCCGGCCAGTATCATCGGGGCCGAGGTGGCTAGCCAGCATGGGCGAAAGCGCTTGATTTTAAAAATCGCGATTGCCAGCGTGGTGTTGGGAATATTCGCCGGATTTTCCGGAACCATGCCGTTCTGGATTGCCGTATCAGCTCTGTTCGCCTACAATTTCGCCGTCACCGCTGATTCCGGGGCATTGACCACGGGAGCCCTGGCGGCTTCCCGGCCTGGGGAACAAGGGGCCACCCTGGCGGTTCATTCGATTCTGGGATTTATCGGAGGTATTCTTGGTCCTTTGGCCGTCGGATGGGGGCTGGATATCGGCGGCGGAATCGCCCAAGCACATGCATGGTACCTGGGCTTTGGATTCATGGCCGCAGGGTCTGCGTTGGCCGCCGCCGCCATTGCCGTGGTTCGGCCTTCATGAATCCGGCTCTTTCTGAACCAGGGGAGTATTTCCGTTTATATCCCTGCTAAACGGTTAGCAGTTTCCTGCCGTTTTTCAAAATCTCCGTCAATGGCTTTCCCCAATACTTCACCTCGATACCCAGACTCTCCAATAGGGTGGTGACCCCCAGTTGGTCGGCACAGGCCCGGCAGGCACTGACATGTACGCCGGCTTCCTTTGCCTGCCGAATCAATTCCTGAATACCCGGATTTTCGCTGATCAGAACCGCGGGCGCCCCCCAGATAATCAGCGTAATGTTCTCCCACCAACCGTGAATCAACGCGTTACGGGAATACATGAAAACCATTTTTTCCGCGGTCACCGGGTTGTCGTTTGTCCACAACATATACAGATGGGATTCTTCCGTCATATAGCCTTCCTTTTGCTGGCAGTTATCGGGTATAACCCTTTCCTATACGCTGGTGACAATCCCCGGCGCGGAGCACTGCATGCCGGAGGCGCCTTTTTCAATCAGGATATTCCGGAGCCAACGAGAGTCATCCTCTTCCGGAAAATCGGTCCGGAAATGCGATCCCCGGCTTTCGGTACGCATCAGCGCAGCCCGGCAGATCATCTCGGAGACCAACCGAAGATTCCGGTACTCCAGGGAGCGGATTAATTCCCGCGGCGAGGTGACCCGGATATCGGGACAGGGGCCGGAAACCGCATCACAGGCCAGTCTCAATCCATCTGGATTACGGATGATTCCGGCATGCTCCCACATCCTTTCCTTCAGATCCTTCACCCCGGTTTCCAGAGATATTCCCTGATCCGAAAACCGCTTTTCCAATTCCTCCTTTTCCTGTTTTACCAGATCGAGAATTGCCGGAAAACCGGACACACCGGCGAGGGAGTTACCGGCAGCATGGCCAACCACCTCTCCCAGGGTAAAGATTTCGGCCAAGGCATTTCCACCCAACCGGTTGGCTCCATGAGCGCCTGCCGTCAGTTCACCCACGGCAAAAAGTCCGTTGACCGCCGTTTGTCCCGTTGGATCGGTTTTCACGCCCCCCATGCAGAAATGGGCCGTCGGCACAACCGGATACATTTTCTGTCCTTTCCACCATACCGGGGGAATCAACGGAGCCATCGCACGCGCCTTATCATCGGGAAGTCTACTCAGATCCATGACGACGGGACCCTCCCGGGACTCCCGCATGACCATCTGGGCCAGTTGATCCCGAGTAACTTTCAAAAAATCTTCCACACCATATCGTTTCAGAATATCCTCCCCGGTATGGTTCGTGAGAGCCGTCTCGGGTTGGGCCAACAGTCTTTCGTTCAGCAGCAGACTGCTGCCGGTCCCTCCCCTGGCTGTCGGATAGAACTGGACAAACTCCATGTCCTGCAACGGCACACCCAGATCATAGCACAATGTATGCCCGTCTCCTGTGATACCGGGGACATTGTTGGTATTGCGAAACACCTGGGCGTATCCACCTGTCGCCAGAATTACCGCGGAAGCCTGAATCGGGATCAGACGCCCGTCAGACGTCAGGCCGCAAGCACCCAGGATCCGATTCTTCACTGTCAGCAGGCGTGTAATGAACACATGCTCCAGAAACCGGACACCCACCTCCGCCGCATATCGTTTCAAAGGCGTAACGATATCGCTGCCTTTCCAGTTTCGGCCAAATACATGGCGCGGGTACCGATGCCCCCCAGTATGCATCAGGCGGAATTTATCCCCATCCATGGAGAAACCGGCTCCACAACGGTAAAGAAAACGGATCGCATCCGCCGCCCGCCGGGTAATTTCTCCAATTTTTTCCGGATCATTTAGAAAACGCCCGCCCGCCACGGTATCCGCGGCATGAATATCGGGATGATCCTCCGGTTGCCCAAGCCCGGAAGCAGCGATCACTCCCTTGGATATATAGGTGTTGCTTGTTTTGCCGATCCCGGCTTTGGATGTCAACCACACGCTGGCCCCGGTTTGTACCGCCGCGATGGCGGCCCGAAGGCCCGCCCCGCCACCGCCGATGACCAACACATCACAGCGCAAGATATCTTCCTGATGCATCTTCATACCACTCTCCCATATCAGTTTATCGCCTTCCACCAATGGTTTCGGAAACCAACCAATCATCTGCCGGCTTCCAATCGGCTCTTGTGGGTCAGGAACCCCATCTGAGACGAAATGTCAAGATAAAAATCAACCCCCTTGAAGCACGCCTGGATAGGGAAACCGAAATTGGAGACCGTAACCCTGCATTTCCATCATGGTACGCCGTTTACTTAAGGTTCCAGCTTGACAGATAAAAGCCATCTGCCAATCCGGGAAGCCGGAGCGGGGGTAGTCTGACCCGCTTTTATTCCCCCCCACCCTGACCCTCCCCCACCAGTGGGGAGGGGAAAAATGATAGCCCTGGCACTCCCCTACCCGTTGGGAGGGGAAAAATGGATATCCATGCCCATCCTCTGCTGGGGAGGGAATGAACTGCCGGCCGGGGAGCCGGAGCGGGGGGTGGCTTGTCCCACCTTTTCCCGATGGAGAAACTGTC
>CAZTKB010000320.1:0-3877 GCA_964614125.1 uncultured Desulfobacterales bacterium
GGCTTTCTTCCATCCGGTCCCGGAAATGTCACGTGGTCGAGGAAACCCGCCGGCCGGTCCCCCTGTATCCGATGATTCTTCATCCTTCCGGAACCCTGCTTCCTCTCCTGGGGTCGGTGGCGGTACAGGAAAAGAGCCGGATATCCAAAAAGGCCCGGGAATTGGCCGACTCCGCCCGCGGGCTCTCAACAGGGCGGAAGCTCCCTCCCTTTGGGGAAATCCTGCGGGTATTGGAAGCTTACGATCTGTTGCCGGCGATCTTTTTTTTGAAATCCCGCGCGGATTGTGACGCGGCCCTGAACCTGTGCGAAGAGGATTCCGATAAGGATCCGAGTCTCGGCCCTAGGCTCCACCATCGGATCCGGGACTTGGCCGGGCAAAGCCCGCATATCGCGGGTCACCGCCAATTAAAGAAACTCCAACGGTTGCGCGTCGGCTCCCACCACAGCGGACAGTTGCCGGCTTGGAAACTGGTGATCGAGACCCTGATGACCGAGGGCTTGCTGAAAGCGGTGTTTGCCACCTCCACGGTCGCTGCGGGTGTCAATTTTCCCGCACGTACGGTTGTATTTCTGAACACGGACCGATTCAACGGAAAAGAGTTTCTCCCGCTCAGTCCCACCGAATTCCATCAGATGACCGGAAGAGCCGGACGGAGAGGGATGGACCATGTCGGTTTCGCGTTGGCCGTGCCCGGCCCCTTTCTGGATCCCTATCTTTATGCCACACTGGTTACCTCCCCTCCTTCGGAGGTAGTCAGCCGGATCCACGTGAATTTCTCGATGGTGCTGAACCTGCTTCTTTCCCACGAACCGGATCAGATCGAGGATCTGCTGTCACGATCATTTGCCGCCTACTTGATTTCGCATACTCACAAAAAATCCAAGCGGGACCTTTTTGCGGATTTCGGGGAATCGGTTCTGCGCGAAAGTTTTCAGCGCCACCTGATGTTTTTGATGGATACCGGATTTGTGACTTGGGACGGAACCCTGACCGCCGACGGCGTCTGGGCTTCCCGGCTCCGGGTGGATCAGCCGCTCTTGATTGCCGAAGGATTTCGGCAGGGAGTTTTTCCGGATTCGGATCCGGGGATGTTGGCCGCCATGATGGCCTTGTTCGCCACGGAACGGGATACCGGTGAGGCGCTGAACCGAAGGATCCTGCCGGAAAATTTGGTTCGGGCGTTTCACCGGGTCCGGCGTGCCCTCCGGCCGTTTCAATATGCCATGAGAACAGCTGGATTCGAAACCCGCAAATTGAATATCGGCCCGGCTGCGGCGGTATATGCCTGGGCTTCCGGAATGGCATGGGAAGATGTGACGGCCTATTCGGAAAGCTCGGATGGTGATCTGGTCATGTTGATGTTGCGTACCGCGGACAACCTTCGTCATGTCCATGCACTGGGAGATGCATTTCCAGTCGCGTCAAAAACCGCTCGGGAAGCGGTGGATCTCCTGTTACGGGATCCGGTGATGCCGGATCCGGAATAGGCTGAAACTACAGGCCGGCGAAAGATTCCCCACCGATCCGGACCGCTGCGTCGCAGGCATTCAGCACGGCGTTCATTTTCCCCCGGCTGACCGGAAGCAGAACCCGAATAAAAAATTCCGCGGACCGGATCTGCCCCTCATAAAACCGGACGGATGCTTCTGAAACGCCTGATTTTCGTTTCCGACTTGCCAACTCCGCCCGCTGCAACAGCATCCAGGACAATATCACGTCTCCCGAGGCTTCCAGAAACAACGAGGCGAAGGCGTAGGCCGTGGAAATTTCCGGTCCCTGGCAAGCTTTGACCAGATGATCAGCCGCTTGAGCCAGGTGAACGCATGCTTCCTTGACGGCAGTGGACAGATGGCGGAGGGTTTCGAATTTTTGACATACCTCCGCCGTGTTCCGGATTTCCATGATGAGCTCCTGAAACGGCTGCCCGTTGTGGAGAAATAGCTTCCGGCTCAACAGATCCATTGCCTGAATCCCGTTGGTTCCCTCATAGATCGAAGTGATCCGCACATCCCGGAGCAACTGTTCCACCGGGTATTCCGAGGTGTACCCGTACCCTCCGAAAATCTGAACCGCCAAGCTGCAGATCTCGAAAGCGCGGTCCGTGATATAGCTTTTGGCGATTGGTGTCAGAATATCGATTCGGACCTGCAATCGTTTGGTCTCCTTGGGATCGATGGATGCGGTCGCTTGATCCTCCAGGAAGGAAATGTGATACAGCAGGCTGCGCATTCCTTCGGTGTAAGCTTTCATGGTAAGCAGCATCCGGCGGACATCCGGGTGTTGGAGGATGGGAACGGAGTTTTTTGTCCTGGATCCCGGTGCGGTTCCCTGGATTCGCGTCCTGGCGTAGGCCAGGGCGTGCAGATAGGCGCTGGAGGCACAGGCCAGCGCCTGCAGGGCAACCATCCGGCGTGCGCCGTTCATCATCAGAAACATGGCTGAAAGGCCCTTGTTCACTTCCCCCAACAGGGTTCCGATGCATCCGCCGGCGCCTCCCAGCGACAGAGAACAGGTAGGACTTCCGTGGAGCCCCATTTTTTCCTCGATCCCGGTACAGACCACATCGTTTCCCTCCCCCAGGGTGCCGTCTTTCCGCACCCGGATCTTGGGAACCAGAAACAGGGAAATGCCCCGGCTGCCCTCCGGAGCTCCTTCGATCCGGGCCAGGACAGCATGAATGATATTTTCCGTCAGGTCCTGTTCCCCGCCGCTGATGAAGATCTTGTTGCCGCTGAGTCGGTAGGTTCCATCCTCGTTTTCGACCGCGGTGGTGGTCAGGCGGCCCAGATCGGATCCGGCGTCCGGTTCGGTCAGGACCATGGTGGCGCCCCATTCTCCGGAATGGACTTTTTTCAGGTACAGCTGTTTCTGGGTTTCGTTGCCGAAGGTTTCGATCAGGCGGCCGACGCCGTGGTTGAGCCCTGCGACCATCATCAGGCCGAGATTTGCTCCGATCAGGTATTCTCCTGCCGCCACGGCCAGGGTTTGCGGCATTCCCTGTCCTCCGGATTCCACATCGGCGCTCGGCGCAAACCACCCTCCTTCCGAAAGAAGGCGCCAAACCCGCTTGAATTCCGGCGGTGTGATGACCTTCCCCCGTTCGTATCGGCATCCGGTTTGGTCCCCGATTTTCCCGGTCGGCAATATTTCCCGTAGCGCCAGATTTCTTGCCTCTTGCAGGATCAAATCCACTGTCTTCCGTGTGAAATCCAGAAAACCGGATTGTTTCCAACCATCACAGACCCGGAGTTGTTCGTGGAGAACGAATTCCACATCTTTTCGATCGGCGAGCTGTTGAGCCATCGATACTTCCCTTTCTTTCCAGCGGGAAAAAAGTCGTTCTTACTTCATCAGGCCCGGTAACCACAGGGTGATGCCGGGAAAAAACAACAGGACCAAGTTGCATAAGATCAAAGCGGCCAGCATCGGCAGCACTCCCTTGAAAATAGTTTCCAGGGGAATGTCCTTGGCCACACCATATACGACATAGACGTTTACGCCGACCGGAGGGGTGATCACCCCCATTTCGGTGATCAAAACGATGATCACTCCGAACCATATCGGATCGAATCCCAGTTGGAGAACAATCGGGAAGAAAATCGGAACCGTCAGGATGATCATGGCCAGCGAATCCATGAAACATCCTCCCAATAAATAGACCAGGATGATGAGGCCCATGATCACGTAGGCCGGCAGCGGCAGGCTTCCGAACCAGTTGGCCAGGTCGTAGGGCAGGCGGGTCACGGCCATGAAATGGCCGAAAACGATGGCGCCGGCCACAATCACCATGACCATGCAGCTGATCCGGGCGGGATCCGCGAGGGACTGCACAAACCCGTTCCAGGTAAGCTGCCTCCTAATCACCGCTACCAGA
>CAZTKB010000321.1:0-3842 GCA_964614125.1 uncultured Desulfobacterales bacterium
TGGCACGCTGTCCGGATCCTGTACCTTCGGATTCATCGCCCCGATCCTTGCGGTCATCACCATCCAGCAGAAAATCGCCACCGGGATCCTGATGATCCTGCTGTTTGCCATCGGCCACTGCATCCCGATCGTGGTTGCCGGCAGTTCCACCGCGCTGGTAAGGCGGATCATGGAAAACAGCGCCTGGCAGGGGGCCGGCACCTGGTTTCGGAAAGGAGCCGGGGTGTTGATCGGATGCCTGGGATTGTATTTCATCCTGACGCCGTTGGTGGCGTAGCTGCACCGGATGTCTATCGGGTTCCGCTCGGCCGGATTTCCAGCGTTTCCGTTACCTAGAGAAATATCCGATCGGATCGGCGAGGTTGTTGAAAACACCGCTTATGTATCGGTTACATCGGGCTGATTCCCATCCGGTCCCTGGCAAGGGATCTCCATGATACAACGTTTCCCTCCTTCCGTTTCTGATCATGTTCGCCGGCATATATGACAACCATCTGATCGGAAGAGATGCTAGTGATGCGGGACCAGAACCGGAGTTCTTTAAAATAATCCTCCGATATCGTCTTTCCCGACTTGATTTCCACCGGGACAAGGCGATTCCCGTCATCGATCAAGCAATCTATTTCATGGCCGGCACTGTCTCTCCAGAAGTACAGGTTTTGGCTCATCCCCCGGTTTCGTAGGCTTTTGAAAAGTTCTCCCATGACCCATGTTTCGAATATATGTCCGCGTGAGGCATGAATGGCCAGGGAATTTGGATTCGAAACCCCCAGAAGATAGGAGAGAAGCCCCGAATCGTAGAGATACAGCTTCGGGCTCTTGATTAACCGTTTGTTGAAGTTTTGGTGGTGAGGGTGTAGCAAATAAACGATATACCCGGCTTCGAGAATGGAAATCCAGGATCTTGCCGTATTGTGGGTGATTCCACAGTCGTCCCCTAGGGAGGAAAGGTTCAGGATCTGTCCAGAACGGGCCGCGCACATTCTCACAAAACGCTGGAATGTAGACAGATCATTCACGTTTTTGACTTGGCGCACATCTCTTTCGAGGTAGGTGGTGACGTAATTGGCATACCAGTCCTGCGGAGCGAGCCCCCGATGGTAGATCCTGGGATAGCAACCGGCAAACATCAGTTCATCGATCGAATCGGGCAGAATCCCACCCCGCTCCATTTCCCGGCTTGATAGGGGAAGGAGTTCCAACACGGCAACCCTGCCGGCAAGGGATTGGCTGATGCCTTCCATCAGTCCGAAATGAAAGGATCCGGTGAGTATATAAATCCCTTCTTTGCCGAGAGAATCTACATGCGTCTGGATATAGGAGAAAAGATCGGGTACCCGCTGGATTTCATCGAAAATGGCCTGTTTCGGGTAATTCTGAATAAATCCCCGGGGGTCATTGGATGCGAATTCACGGATATCCGGATCTTCCAGAGACACGTATGACCATTCGGGAAAAACAGCCTTAACGAGGGTTGTTTTCCCGGATTGCCGTGGACCGGTCACCGTAATGACAGGGTACTGCCTGGAGAGCGAGACCAATTTGGGGGCCATATCTCTGGTGATCATGGAACAACCCTATCTAAAAACTTGCAGATTGTCAATCTGATTTACAATCTGCAAGAAATTCCATACATGGGTACGAAGGATGTTGGAGAATGCTTGAGGTAACACCAACAAAAAATACGGACATCCCCGAAAGCTCGCCGATTCGATTGTGGCCGCACCGTAACCAAAATCAGCTGGTCATTCCGTGACCTGGTAAACTGTCTTAATGGTTTCCACCACATATGCGCCGCTCACACCACGTATGCCAAGACCTTTGAGCAACGGAGCGGTCAGTTCCGGTTCAATTTTGTTCAGGAAGATAAGCATATCCTCCCGAATAGGCAGAGGCAATGAGATGCGCAAATCTGGTGAAAGAACCTGATAAAGTCGCAGCACATCCGTTTTATGTTTCCTTATGTTCCTGCTGTTAATAGGCTCGCCCATTTTTTTTCGTCGCGTCAAATCCAACCAGGCCCGAGCCTTGAGGGGAATCAGACCGGTTTCAGTAACGATTGGGATACTCTCGATTTCCCGTTTGTGCTGATGGAGAAAATCATAATATCCTTCCTCCAACAGAATCGCCGAGAGGCTGGAAATGTCTTCCCCAATGGGGATAGGTGTCAAATGGCTTTCACCTTCGAGTATCAGCAGACCGGGCTTGCGTGAAAATAGCTCCAGCATAATAGGATAGCCTGACTGTGAGGGGCGCAGGAACCGATAAAGTGTCTTACCCCCGGAATCCTTTTCCCGGATCTGATATCCACCGGCTTCTATGAACTCCCAGAAGGCCGCCCCGAAATTACGATCAAGGGCCTCCAGACATAGGACAATGTCAAGGTCCGCTGTTGCCCGCGGCGTAATCCCGGCCTCATCCAAAACCAGCCAGGTTGCCGTGCCACCGATTAGCACATATCTGTCCCGGAAGTCATTGAAATGTGTAGCAAACGTATCAATTCCTACAACCATTCAACTTTCTCCATCATTTCCTCCAAAGCGCCTTCTACTCGCTCATCGACTTCGTCGCGTAAACTGAGATAAAGAGAAAAGGAATCCACCCGGCCACGACGCGCAAAATGGATGGGATTATAGTACCATATCTCCACGAGGCAGGTCCCTTTCTCCTCAATAGGAATTATTTCGACCTGGCCGGAGATTTTTTTCCAGATCTGACGGCCCACTGCATAGACTGGCTCTCTGGGTGGCATTAACATGCTCATACGGGCAAGCGCCATCTCGCCGGCCTCGATTCGAAAATTTTGGGGTAGCTGGTGATCCAGGATCCGCACCGTTTCTCTAACCGGACTGCGAAAAAAAGGCAAGGCTGCATTCCACAGCGCTTTCATTCCTTCCGGAAAATCCAGTAGTCGTTTGCGGCCGTTGCGTAGTACCTGCCCCAATTCATTGGCCTCGATCTCATCCAAAGCCCTGGACATGGACATGGTTGTATAACCCAGTCTTATTGCCAGTTTCTTTTGAGTTGTAGGCTCCTGTATTCCTCCAGTTAAGGCATAGATCAGTACCGCCTGTGTAGCGGGACTGACGGTATCAACTGCGATCAGGCTCTTCTTTTTCCTGCGGGCCTGAAGAGCCAGCCCCAATTCCGGCCAATTCAACTGCAGTCCAGGTACTACAAAAGGCACCTTTCGTTCAACCAGCCGTTGACGGACATAAGCCATCAGTTCCTCGGCAATCAGACAGTACCCCTCTACATCAGGGACAAAGGTCAGGATCTGCCGCAAGTGTTTTTCAAAAACCGCGGGGCGGAAACCGTCACCATGGGCGAGCAGAATTCCAAGAAACTGTCGTTTATCGATGGTTATATCAAATAGATAATATTGTTGGACGAGAAGTTGCGGCAGCATTGCGGACGAACGCAGCCGGCAGGTAGCGCGTTGTCCCGTTACCTCGAAAAGATATTTCACAAACTGTTCGACTAGATTATTCATTGGTATAACCTTTTTTTGCACACTAACTTTTTCTATGTTAATTAGCAAAACAAAATTATATCAAACCCAACTCGCCTCACAAATATTATGGAATCC
The DNA here is from genome assembly GCA_964614125.1 of uncultured Desulfobacterales bacterium. Taxonomy (GTDB): domain Bacteria; phylum Desulfobacterota; class Desulfobacteria; order Desulfobacterales; family Desulfatirhabdiaceae; genus UBA4064. Next base: position 3,590 of record CAZTKB010000321.1, read on the forward strand.
TTCTGTTACGAAGTGCACGGTTTTCCACCGAACGGTTCTGAGGTAACACCAACAAAAAATACGGACATCCCCCAAAGCTCGCCGATACGATTGCGGCCGCACCGTAACCAAAATCAGCTGGGCACAGTTTTGGGCACAATCGAAAAAAAATCTGGAAAATGACGGAATTTGGTTTGATGTAATTACTTGAAAGGATTGGTGCCGGAGGTCGGAATCGAACCGACATGCCCTTGCGGGCGGAGGATTTTGAGTC
>CAZTKB010000322.1:0-3772 GCA_964614125.1 uncultured Desulfobacterales bacterium
GGGAATAGATTGGCGTACCTGAGCCATCTCCTACCAGGGGGAGGGAATAGATTGGCGTACCTGAGCCATCTCCTACCAGGGGGAGGGAATAGATTGGGGTACCTGAGCCATCTCCTACCAGGGGGGGGGAAGACATGGAGGGACCCGAGCCATCTCCTACCAGGGGGAGGGAATAGATTGGTGTGCCTGAGCCATCTCCTACCATGGGGGGAGTAGAATTGTGTACCTGAGCCATCCCCCACCTGTGGTAAAGGAATAATAAAGCCCGGATGGGTCGCCCCGGGACGGCGGGCCAATCAACCGTTTGCCAAGCGCACAGCCCGATCCGCCTTCAATGCCGCATCCGAGTTCTTTTCCCAGAACCCCTTGCCTAAACCAAAGCCGACATATATTATAAAAAAAATATCTTCCCATTCATTTGTCATGCACCAGAAAAACACAACCGGATCATGTATCACCAGACCAATCCATTGTCGGAACAACACCACATCGTGCTGAAAAGGAGGGTTTTATCCCCGAAAGGCCTGTTCATCGGTCTTTTCGCCGGACTGACCGCCGTCGTTTTCCGACTTTGCCTCGAATATGCTGAAAATCTGAGGCACATCGGAATATCGCTGGTACAGACCTGGGGATTTCCGTACTGGTTGCTGCCTCCGATGATCTTTTCCCTGTCCACCGGCTTGGTGGTGTGGGTCACCCTGAAATACGTTCCGGAAGCGAGCGGCAGCGGAATCCCCCACCTGAAGGGACATCTGCAGGGGCTTTTTCCCTTTCGCGGATGGCCCATCCTCTTGGTGAAGTTTTTCGGCGGCATCATCGGCATTGGCGGCGGGCTGGCCTTGGGAAGAGAGGGCCCGACCGTTCAGATGGGAGCAGCCGTCGCCAAAATCGCAGGAGGTTACCTGGCCCCCAACCGATCAGAGAGGAATATCCTGATTTCCGCCGGGGCCGGAGCCGGGCTCGCCGCCGCTTTCAACGCACCTCTGGCAGGGGTGTTCTTTGTCATGGAGGAGTTGCAGAGCAGCCTGAACCGTTACGTCCTGGTAACCGCATTTGTCGCCTGTGTAACCGCAGACATTGTTTGCCGGTTGATCATCGGGCACCTGCCGGTTTTTCATATCACCATCATCCGCTATCCTCACCCAACCATGTTTCCATTCTTCCTGGTGATGGGCCTGTTTTTGGGATACCTGGGGCTGGGTTTCAACAAATCTATTCTGGCCGCCTCTGTTTTCTGGAAACGGTTTTCATTGTCCACCCGGGTAGGAATTGCGGCCTGTATAGGGATCGGCTTGGGTCTGGTCGGGCTGGTACTGCCGGAAACCATCGGGTCCGGAACGGATCTTACCGAAAAAGTGCTGGGCAGCGAGATAACAACCCGCTATCTTCTGTTATATTTTGTGTTGCGGTTTATTTTTACGATGGCCAGCTACAGTACCGCCGCCCCTGGAGGGATATTTGCACCCCTGCTGCTTTTGGGTGTATTGTCCGGATCGTTGTTCGGGCATTTGGTACAGACGGTTTATCCGGACACGGGGTTTGATTTTGCCGTCTGGGGAGTACTGGGCATGGCCGGATATTTTTCCGCTATCGTCCGCGCCCCGATTACCGGAACCATCCTGATTCTGGAAATGACCGGCTCCTACAACCTGTTACTGCCCCTGATGATCATTTCCATCATTTCCTACAGCATCCCGGAATATTACAAAGACAAGCCGGTTTATGAAGCCCTGCTGGAGCAGAGTTTGCGTGACAGAACGACCCGAAACGCATAGCCTATCACCCTGCCGGCGATGTTCGGCCCGGGTTTCCTGTTTCTGCAATCAATTATTCTTTGCCAAAACAAATTGGTCATGGTAATTTTACAATTTTAAAAGATAATTGTCCCGACAACCATACCGACATACAGAATATGAACCGCCTGAAAAAGTAAAAGGGTTACGGAAACATCCGTAACCCATTGATTTTATGGCACGCCTGAAGGGATTCGAACCCCTGACCTACGGATTAGAAGTCCGTTGCTCTATCCAGCTGAGCTACAGGCGCAAATGACTGATGGGTTCTATCACACGATATTTCGGATGTAAATATAAAATCAGATGAAAAAACAACGAGCCGAAGCCGAAAATACACCGGACAAATCCCTGGTCAAATTCGACCCTCTCCAGAGATATCTTTCCGAAATCAGCTCCTACAAGCTTCTGACAAGAGAACAGGAGAGAGCCCTGGCCATTCGGGTCTACGAAGACAATGACAGCGAGGCAGCCTATGAAATGGTCACCTCGAATCTCCGGCTGGTCGTAAAAATCGCGTTGGAGTTTCAGAGGGTATGGATGCAGAATCTTCTGGATCTCATCCAGGAGGGGAATATCGGGTTAATTCAGGCAGCCCGAAAATTCGATCCATACAAGAATGTCAAGTTCAGCTACTATGCTTCCTTCTGGATCAAGGCATATATTTTGAAATTCATCATGGACAACTGGCGCCTGGTGAAAATCGGAACAACCCAGGGCCAGCGAAAGTTGTTTTTCAAGCTGAAAAAGGAAAAACAGGCCTTGATTGATCAGGGTTTCGACCCGAAGCCGAAGTTGCTCTCCGAAAAACTGGGCGTTACGGAAAAAGAAATCGTCGATATGGATCAGCGCTTGGACAGCTGGGATATCTCTCTGGATGCTCCCCTCAAGGAAGACTCGGATTCCGAACGGATCGATTTCATCAGTACGGAAACCAGTTCGGCCGAGGACCAACTGGCCAAGAAAGAAATCGAGAACCTGCTCTACCGAAAGATTGAGGGTTTCAAAAAACTGCTGACTCCCCGCGAAATGGAAATTTTCGAGTCGCGGGTCTTTTCCGATTCCCCGGCCACTCTGCAGGAAATCGGGGATCGGTACGGCATTTCCAGAGAACGGATTCGACAGGTGGAGAAAAATATTGTAAAGAAAATGAGGGAATATTTTAAGAATGAACTTCCGGATTTCGCCTCCTACCTGGAAGACAACCTGGTTGAATAACCTCTGGAAATACCTGGATGAAGCGGCTTATTCCATATTGTACCCTGTTCGGATTCGCGCTGATGGCCTTGGGCGGCTGCACCCTCTTCCAACAGCCTCCGGCACCGGAACCTCTCTCGGAACCGGAGCCCATCCCGGAATTTCGGAGTTCCGAACCCGATGATTCCGAAAACCCGTATTTCCTCTTTACCGAAGCACAACTCCAATGGAACCGGAACAACTCCGATAAAGCGATCAAACTGATGGAATCCGCTGTGAAGGCGGATCCCTCCGATTTCCTCAAACGGGAATTGGCCTATATGCTCGTGGAAAGCAACCAGGAAGACCGGGCACTTTCCATTCTGGAAAATATTGTCCACATCCGCCCGGATGACGCCGAATCCTGGGCGATGATCGGAGACATCCGCCAGAAACAGGACCAACCCCAAGAAGCGATAGCCGCCTACCGGAAATCACTGGAAATCGACCCGGACCAGGAAAGCCTCTACCACATCGTGGGAGAGATGTATATGGATGCCGAGCAACCGGAAGAGGCGATGCAAAATTACAGCCGGCTCGCCGAACGGTTTCCCGGATCCTATGTCGCACACTTTTTCCTGGGAAAGCTGTATGCCCGGAAAGGGGACCTGCCATCGGCGGAAGCAGAGTTCCGCCGCACCATCGATCTGGACCCCTCCCTGGAAGAACCCTGGATCCAGCTCATGTCGATCTATGAAAAATCCTCCCGTCTCGCCGACTTGACACGCACCGGTGAAAGATTT
>CAZTKB010000323.1:0-3768 GCA_964614125.1 uncultured Desulfobacterales bacterium
TCATGAACACCTCTCCATGAGCGAAATGAAGAAGGTTCAATGTTCCGAAAATCAGGGTGTATCCGATCGCAACCAGGGAATAGGTGGCCCCTAACATGAACCCGTTTGTGAGTTGTTGTAAGAACATGGCTCCTCGATCCGGTTATTCCACGGCAACCCATTGTCCCTGATGAACCTTGAGAATGGCCGGCATACTCAACCCGTCACCGTCTTCGTCGATGGAAGTCAGTCCGGAAACCCCTGGAAAATCTTTGACATTTTTCCATCCTTCCCGAATCCGCTCCCGATCTTTGGCCAAATCCGCCGGGTCATTTGTCACCCCGTATTTCCGGATAATATCCTGAATGATGTAGATCGTATCATAGGACTTGAAACCGCCGCTGTTCGGTTTTTCACCGGCTTTTCGTTCCATGAAGGAAGATACAAATTTCTGAACTTTTGGGTCCGGGTTGTCGGCCCAGGTCGCCGATGCGGTCCAAACACCTTCGACATCATCTTTTCCCGTGTTGATAAAAAGCGGGTTGGCGCATTCAACCCCTGTCAGGATAGGGACATTCAAACCCTGACGTCTCATTTCCCGTATAATATTAGCAGCCTGTTCGGCCTGGGCAGCCAGTGCGACACCGTCCGGTTTCTTGCCGATCATTCGTGTGATATGGGCACTGAAATCAAAATCCTTTTTCTGAACAGTCAGCACATCCACAATGGTGACTCCGGATTCCTCCAGAAATTTCGGATAAATTTTCGCGCCTTCACCAGTGGAGACCGCATCGGAGTTGTCGTAGATGATACCGACGGTTTTCAAATGATTCATATCCACCCATTTTTTCAAAGCCGGACCCAAGGTTCGATCACTGGTCAAATTGTTTCGGAAGGCCCATGGCCGGTTCTTCGCGGACAGACCGGGTGCAGCCGAAACCGGGGAAACCGCAACTATTCCCATGCGATTGATCACCGGGAAAGTCATCTCACAAGAAGAACTGAGGATGGGGCCGACAATAACCAAAACCTTTTCCTCCTCCGTCAATTTTCGCGCAAGGGATATCGACATTTCCGGCTTGCTGGCCGTGTCAACGACAATCAGCTCCAGGGGGACTCCTCCGATCCCTCCGGTGGAATTGATTTCATCCCGGGCAATCTCCGCTCCCAACAAGGAATGTTGCCCCCAGGAAATCGCCGGCCCGCCTAGGGGCACGATCACCCCGACCTTAACGGGTTTTCCGGACAATTGCGAAGAATCTGCAGAGCCAAACGGGGCCACTGCAACCAAGAAAATGACACAGATCATGAGCACCAGTTCGGTTCGCTTACCAATCTTCATCGTGCTTCCTTTCATTTGCATAATCGGTTGTTGTTTTTTCCGTTTGCCCAATCATTGTATCTGCATATGATCCGTCAATCATAGACATATTCCCTGGCCGTCCGAACCAGGGCTTTCAAATTCCTCCGCGGAGCTTTCTCCGGAACCAGACATCCGGATGCCAGAATAAAGGCACCGTTTTTCCCTGCTGCCTCGATCGCGGCATTCGACATTTTCCGGACGTCCTCCGGAGTTCCGAAAGTCAACGTCGCGGATGGACTGACGTTGCCGATCAGACAGATCCGAGGCCCCATGATTTTCCGGGCCATGGCTAGATCATTGGATTCATCCAAACTCACCCCGTGCATACCCATATCCCGGATAACATCAAAAAAATCATTGAAATCCCCACACAAATGCAGAAAAACCCTGGCACCGGTCTTTCTCAGGGAATGGATTAGTTGGGTGAAATACCGTGCCACATCCTCCGCCATGGATTTGGACATCATGTTTCGGCCCAAATAAGGCTCGGCTACCATAATCAGATCGGCCCCCGCGTCCACCAAGGCCGATCCGTAAACGGTCAGGCTTTCCGTGGCTATGTTCAGCAATTCTTCACAAGCAGCCCGGTTTTTTTTCATATCCACCAACAGCCGTGTAGTCTCCCGCAACATGGCCGCATGACGGAACGGCCCCTGAACATAGCCGATCACAGGCACATCGTCACGGACCAACGCTTTCAAGTCCCGGACAACCTGTAGCATCTGGGGAAGCCGACCATCCTTTCCGGGATCCAGAGGTTTCAGACGCCGGACATCTTTTTCCAGATCCTGTATCGGGAAATGGATCACGGACGGAAGGGTGCCGGGAACAATTTTCAGCACCGCCCCCATCGCTTCGGACTCCGCATGACACCCCATCAGATCCCAGATAACATCCGCCCCGATATCCCGAAAAGCTCGGTATTGGGCATATACATACTTCTTGGGATTTTCCAGTACCTCAGCTATGGTGAATCCCGCCGCATGGGTCCCCCAATCCCGCATAAACAACAAGGCGGGTACGCGATCAGGTTTTTTCCCATCCAATGCAGCCGTTATCCGCTCATACGCGGACATTTTTTCTTTTTTCATGATCGTGGGTTCCTTCATGTTTCAGACAGGATTCATATCCACCTGGTTCCCGATCCTGTTTGGCATATCATATCAAAGCCGGTTGAAATACATCGTAAATCAACAATGCTTCGGTCACATCGAAAATTTTATGCGGAGTATTCCGGGGAACCCGGACAATAACCCCCGGCTCCAGGTCAAAAATCTCTCCACCGGCCACCCACATCCGTGCTTTACCTTGGAGCGGGTAAAGAATATCCACTTGACCCGGATGAACATGCTCCGGAACTTCGACTCCTTGGGGAACCGATACCAGCATGCACGTTACATCCAGCCCGGTATCCTTTTGTGATACAAGGGGTTTGATTTCGACCCCTTTGGCAGTTGGGTGCATAACCCATGGTAATGCGTCAACCTTCTCTGTGATTTCCATACAGAACTCCTTGTCTGGGTTGTGTTGAATCTTCGTCAACAACCGGAGGATTTTTTGTGGGTGACATAGTCACTTCCATCCGGCCTTGGGGCTGGCATTTTCCCGTCTCCTCCCGGAAGGATCGGTATCATGCAAACCATTTTCATCACGCTGTTGCCAACATTTTTGATCTGATGAAGTTCATTGGGACCACAATATACCGTGTCTCCAGGCTTGAGCCTGATCTCGTTACCGGTTGCATCCACATAAGCCGGCTCACCTTCCAGAAAAAGAAATTGATGCTCTTCCATGTGGTTGTGATAGGAAGTGTGCCCAAACGGCTCGAATTCCATGATCCGCATGGCGAATTTTGGATTGCCGTCGTCCGCGGACCAGAGATACCGGGCAAACATGCCTTTGAATCCTTCTTTTTTTGTTTCTATGGGATCAACTTCTGAAATGTTTTTTTTAATCATTCGGATCATCTCCTTTTGAAATTAGATGGTGGGTGGAAGATTCACGGTTATCGACCCGGCCGGATAGATCCCGCTTTATGTGAAATATAAAATATAAAATATAAAATATGATGTCAAGATAATTTTCTGCAGAAAATGGTTTTTATTCCAAAAACCACACGGGTCCGCCTGTAGACTCCATCCACCCGGGCCAGAGAATTCCTGGGGATATCGGTTTGGATGCGAAATACCTTCCGGTTTCTGCAGTACCTACGGGGAAAAATGAATTACGTCGGGAAGATTCGGGGAAAAAGGCAGCAAAAATGAGAGGGGAGGATTCCGTTGTTTATCGTGGGAAAGCAGGGATTTTTCCCTTTAAGAAAAATCCCGTGATCAATAAGGAAAATCCGCAAGCAGCATCAGGAAAAAAATGCAAGCCGATCTATTTCTGGTTTTTATCCCCATCATCCAGCCTGGAATTCAGGTGCT
>CAZTKB010000324.1:0-3768 GCA_964614125.1 uncultured Desulfobacterales bacterium
GACGCGTTCGATCCGTTCCCATCCCCAGATTCCGTGGGGTTTGAACAGAAGAAAAATGGCCATGAAAACAAACGGTGCGATTTCCTTGACACCGCCCGGGAAATATCGGTCGAGATAGGCACCCGCCAGGTTCTGAAGAACTCCGATGATGATCCCGCCGACAATCGCGCCGGGGATGGAATTGAGCCCACCCAGCACCACGGCAGGCAACACCAAAAGCCCCAGGTATCCGACCGAAATGTTCAGGCCGTTGATATTTCCCAAAAGAGTCCCGCCGACACCGGCGGCCATGAACGCGATGGCCCAGGCGATGGCATAGACAAACCGGGCGCTGACCCCAACCGACAGGGCCGCCATTTCATCGTCCGCCGTCGCCTGCATGGACAATCCCCACTGGGTATATTTGAAAAAACTGACAAAAATCACCAACAGAATCATGGCGGCGATAAAACTCCATACATAGACCTGTCCTACCACGATGGGACCCATCCGGATCGGCTCCATGGAAAAAACAGGTGGATCAAACACCCGGGTGTCCGTTCCCCATATCAGTTCCACGATGCCCTTAAAGAAAAAACTCAGACCCACCGTCACCATGATCACCGCCAGAACCGGCTCGCCGATGAGTTTGTCCAAAAATATCCGTTCGGTCAGAATTCCGAGAATGAACCCGATCACCAGGGATATGCCCAAAGATGCCAGAAACGGGACTCCCATGGAGTAAAAACTCAGGGAGGTATAGGCTCCGATCAGGGTCATCTCTCCCATGGCCAGATTCAGTACGCCGGAGCATTTGTAAATCAGAACCCATCCGAGCGCCACCAGCGCATAGATACCTCCGACCATGACCCCGGTCGTGATCGTCATCAGAAACAGTTCCATGAACCTTTCTCCTTTATTTACTTCCCGGTTTCCACAACCCGGATCGGCAGGTCGGTGACGATACGGGACTGCCGGCCGTCCTCATAATTGATCGTAGTGTCGATATGCACCGAATCCACGTCCGAATACAGCCCGTCCAGGATTTCCTTGTACCGTCGTTCCACAAAAGCCCGCCGAAGCTTCCGGGTACGGGTCAGCTCGTCGTCATCCGCGTCGAACTCCTTGTATAGATTTACGAATTTATGAACACGGGCGGGCTCCGGGAGATCCTTGTTGGCCAATCGGATCTGTTTTTCGACCAGGTCATAGACTTCGGACTTCTGGGAAAGTTCCTGGTAGTTGGTATAGGTCAGTTTCTTTTCGTCCGCCCATTTCCCGACAACCGCATAATCAATGCAAAGCACGGCGGTGACATAGGGTTTTTTGTCGCCGATCACCCAGGAATCCCGGATATAGGGGCTGAATTTCAAACGGGTTTCAAGATATTGCGGGGCAAAGGGCCTTCCATCCCGAAGCGTGAACACGTCTTTGGTCCGGTCGAACACCACCAGGTGCCCGTCATCGTCGATAAAGCCCTTGTCGTCGGAATGCAGCCACCCGTCGCGGAGAGCCTTGACCGTAGCCTCCGGGTTCTTATAGTACCCCTTGAAGACCGAGGAACTGCGGGTGATGATTTCTCCTTCCTCGGTGATGCGGATTTCAGTGCCGGGAATGGGATGGCCGACCGTATCGAACTTGATGTCCCCATTTCGATGAACGACGGAAATCCCGGCAACTTCCGTCTGGCCATAGATCTGTTTCAGGTTGACACCCAAGGCGTGAAAAAAACGGAAGTGATCGGGCCCCATCGCAGCCCCCCCGGTGTAAGCGTTCCGGACACGGGACAGACCAAGGTGGTCCTTCAGCTTCTTCTGAACCACCAGGTACGCCAGCCACTCCAGAAATTTCCAGTGGGCGGGCACCGGTTTTTTCTCGAACTTGAGGTTGGCCACATGGTATCCGATCCAAGTGGACATTTCATAGATTTTCCGTTTGATCCAGGAGGCATCCAGGTATTTGACCTGGACCGAACGGGTCATCTGTTCATACATCCGGGGAGGAGCGAACATGACATGCGGGCCGATGTCCCGGATGTTTTCCTGGGAGGTTTCCTGGGATTCCGGGAAGTTCAGAGTGTAGCCCACCTGCAGGCCACAGGAAATGGACATCATCTGCTCCCCGATCCAGGCAAACGGAAGGTAGGAAACATAGTCGTCCGAATCCAGACAGGGATCCACGCTCATCAGGCTTTGCCCCATGCTCAACATGTTGTGATGGGAAAGCAGGACCCCCTTGGGAAGGGAGGTGGTCCCGGAGGTGTAAAAGAGCAGGGCCGTGTCATCCCCGTGTCCCATGTGAACCAGTTTCTCGAAAAGGTCAGGCTCTTTTCGGTCCAGTTCCCGACCTTTTTCCCTCAGCTGGTCCAGGCTGATCAGGATGTCCTGGTGATAATTCCGCATCCCCTTCGGGTCATCCCAAATGATTTTCTCCAGCTTGGGGCATTCGTTCCTGATCGAGAGAGCTTTGTCGACCTCCTCCTGCCCCTCTCCAAACAGAAACCGGGTGTCCGAATGATCGATGATGTATCGGACCTCCTCCATCAGGCAGTCCTGAAAGAGCCAGATTCCCACACCGCCGGCGCACAATGCCGCCATCTCGGCCCACAATCCCTCCGGGCGGTTGGCGCCGATCATGGAAACCTTGTCTCCGGGCTTCAATCCCAGGCTGACCAGCCCCAATGCGATCTGTTTGACATTTTCCAGATAATCCTTCCAGGTGAACGGCCGCCAGATCCCGAACTCTTTTTCCCGCATGGCGACCCGGGAATCTCCGTACCGGCTGGCCTGCTGGTAAAACAGCCGGGGTATCGTCAGTTCCTTGGTGATTTCCAGAGAAGTTCCGGTGGATGAATCCGATTTAGGCTCGTGTTGCATACAGATCCTCTTCTCCCAGATAGGCCCGGATGACTTCGGGGTTGCTCTGTACTTCGGCAGGCGTTCCATCCATGATCATGTTTCCAAAATTCAAGACAAACACCCGGTCGGACAGATCCATGACCACGCCCATATCGTGTTCCACCAGCAGGCAGGTAACCTGCCATCGCTTTTCCTGGTTGATATCCAGAATGAACCGGGCCATGTCCTCCACTTCCTCCAGGTTCAAGCCCGCCAGCGGCTCATCCAGAATCAACAACTCCGGTTCCAGAGCCAGGGCGCGACCCAATTCAACCCGTTTCTGCAAGCCGTAGGGCAACATTCCGACCGGTTTGTTCCGGATATGCTGGATTTCGAGCAGATCGATGATTTCCTCTTCGATGAACTTCCGGTGTTCGATTTCCTCCCGGGCTGTCTTCCCCCGATAGATCGCACCGCTCCAAATTCCGGTTTTCATGTGGATATGCCGTCCCAGCCGGATGTTATCCAAAACAGTCATCCCGCCGAACACCTCCACCTTCTGGAAGGTACGAGCCATACCGAGTTTCGCCCGTTCATATGGTTTTACATGGTTGATTTTCTGCCCCTTGAAACAGATGGATCCTTTCTGAGGCTTGTACAAACCGCTGATACAGTTCATCATCACGGTTTTTCCGGCACCGTTGGGTCCGATCACGGAATGAATTTCGCCTTTTCGAACTTTCAACTTGACGCCGGCCAATGCCGCCACCTTACCGAACAACATGTGGATGTCATCCAGTTCCAGCAGAACATTCCCTGGTTGTGAACTCTCTTCCACTACTCAGCCCCCTTCCCCACGAAACCAGCCGTCCATATCGTAACGTTAAAATGAACCATATTCATTTGTTAGATTTGTTCTTATAATTTGCTTTTTATTTAGTCAAGAAAAAAG
>CAZTKB010000325.1:0-3759 GCA_964614125.1 uncultured Desulfobacterales bacterium
GCTGATGAACCCCCAGACTGACCTTGCCAGGAACGGGAAGAGGAGCACGAAGTGTTTTGCCTCCGAAAGCCTCGTTCAGACATTGCATGCCCAGGCACACGCCCAGAATCGGGATATGGGTGAAAAAATGTTGAATCACCCGTATGGAAATACCGGCATGAGCCGGATCCCGAGGCCCCGGACTGACCAAAATATAATCGGGGCGGATCCGACCCAGTTCGGCCACACGGATGCGGTCGCTACGGTGGATCTGGATGTCCAGGGGAAAAGGCTTGAACATTTGAACCAGGTTATACGTAAATGAGTCATAGTTGTCCAGAACCGCCAGTGTCGCCATACTCCCTTTTCCGCCCTCCAAAAAAACAGCCATCCGGACCGGAGTCTGGATGGCTTACGTGCCTGAGCATAACCCGATAACATGAATGCAACTGAATAGGTTGTTCCCGCCGGGTGAGCCCTCCTTCCAGGCGCCGCCTCCACAGCTACAAATGGGAAAGAAACGGTTTTCCCACCGGGTAGACATTGAACCCGATTTCAAATAGTTTTTGGTGATCCAGAATATTCCTTCCGTCAAAAATAAATGCGGGTTTTACCATGGCTTCGTAAATAGCCTGATAATCGAGATACCGGTATTCATCCCATTCCGTTATTACAGCAATGGCATGACAGCTTTCGGACGCTTGGTAGGGATCCTCTTCGAAGGACACAGTACCCGAAAAATTTTTTAGGTCCTCACGGGCATTCAAAATGGCCTTGGGATCACTGATCACCAGTTGTGCATGTTCATCCAGAAGACGTTTGGCAATGAAAATCGCCGGGCTTTCCCGGGTATCTCCGGTATTGGCCTTGAAAGCAAAACCGAACAAGGCGATTTTCTTTCCGGCCAGTGTATTGAACATCACATTCAGCATGTTCATCACAAACCGTTCTTTCTGAAAATCATTGATCCGGGTGACCTGTTCCCAGTAATCGGCCACTTCATGCAACCCGTAATGGCGGCAGATATAAACCAGATTCAGAATGTCCTTTTTGAAACAGGACCCGCCGAACCCGACGCTGGCGTTCAGAAACTTTGCGCCGATCCGGCCGTCCATCCCCACCGCCCTGGCCACTTGGGTGATATCGGCATCGGTTTTTTCACACAATGCCGATATGGCGTTGATGGACGATATCCGTTGGGCCAGAAATGCGTTGGCAACGAGCTTGGACAGTTCACTGCTCCAGATATCCACAGTCAATATTTTTTCCGGAGAAACCCAGTTGGCATAAATTTCCCTCAGTTCCTCCCGGGCAGCGATGCCGCCGGGGGTCTGACGGCTTCCAATCAGAACCCGGTCCGGGTTTTCCAAATCCGGTATGGCACTTCCTTCGGCCAGGAATTCGGGATTGGAAACCACCTCGAAATGACAGCCGTTTTGGGATGAGGAGAGTATCCGTTCCATTGCCTTGGCGGTTTTCACCGGCAGGGTGCTTTTTTCCACGATGATCTTGGACGTGGTGGCGACTTCCAGAATCTGTCGTGCCGTTTTTTCCCAGTGTTGCAGGTCTGCGGCCATGCCGGCTCCGGCCCCAAAGGATTTGGTCGGCGTATTGACACTGACGAAAATGATATCCGCTTCCCGGATTCCCTTTTCGATATCCGTGCTGAAAAACAGGTTTTTTCCCCGGCAGGCGCTTACGATGTCATCCAGGCCGGGTTCGTAAATGGGAAGGTTTTCCGTTTGCCACTGGGCAATTCGTTCCGCATTGATATCCACAACCACCACCCGGTAGTGAGGACATTTGTGCGCGATCATCGCCATCGTGGGCCCGCCCACATATCCTGCGCCGATACATAAGATATGTTTCTGAAAAATCATTCGGTTCCGATTCTCCCGCCGTCCGGCATCCATTTTCGAATCCCGGCTCTTTTTCTATGGCTTTTTACGAACTTTCAGCGTGTATAGGTACTCGGCCTCAAAAAAATACTGTTCCACTTCGTAGTCCAGGGAAGGAGACAAATCCAGTACCACGCGGGTTTTCCGTTCCGGTTCCAGATGAATTCCGAGTCGTATTCGCTGAACAAGGTTTCCATGGGCTTCAATCAGACGAGGAAAACCCGGATCGATCCGAACATCATGAAAATCACAGACAACCCGGGGCGGATCTCCGTCCGGGACACTGATCTCCGGGGGATGATATCCGGTCAGAAAAATCTCGACGATTTCTTCCGAGTCATCCTCGCCCTTCATTTGAATCGCCTTGATTTTGGATTTCTCCATTTTCTGGTCTGCGATCTTTTTGGCGGATGAAACTGCTTGGTCCCGGTTTTTCTTCTCGCCAGGAATTTCTCTTTCCAGCGGCGCAGGATGAGTCATCTGCACGTGTATCCCGAAGGGCTCACCCTCCGGAGGTGGGACCGGAGCTTTTTGGGAATCGGCCGTCGAAACCGAATCCTTAGAGCCGGGCTGCGGGAGAGCCTGGGTATCATCCCCGGTGGAAACAGGGGGATATTCCACCTTAAACCGATGAATCTGCGGTCGCATCGTTTCCGTCGCCGGTGAAGATGGGGAATTTTCAGCCATTCCCTTTTGGAGAACAGCCGATATGCCCCCCAGGATCAGAACTATGACGCATGTGGCCCATCGGTAAAGCGTCCGCTTGCTCCGCCCTGGTTTTCTGCCCGAATCTCTCATATCCTGTTGTCCGATCTACTATATCCACATCAGGGCAATGACCATGAGAATCAACGTCGACTGGATAATGAACAACTGGTACCGCATAACCTGCCCCATAATTCCCTCCCGGTCGGCCGGGTTTTTTCCCTTCGAATACAGACGGATCATGCCCACAACCGACGAACGCCCGATATTTGTCTTTCTCCAGGAAGAAACGGGATCGCTGATTTCCGAAGAAGAAATCGGGCGATCCAGGATTTTTCGCAGGGCAATCAGATCATCCTTTAATAGAAGCAGCTCCCGGTCGGTGATACGCGTCAGCCTGGACATGGCAGCAGCCAAATTGCCATTGTTGCGCCCGGCACTTTTGGGGTGCCTGGCAGGGTTGCCCGGAATACCGCAGATATACAGAACCAGGTAGGTGAAAAGAGCAATAAACAGAATAATCAGCAGACTTTTCATCTCCAATCCCCCCTTTTACAAGGGTTGGCCGCAGACGAATCTTCCGAATGCAGAAACCGGAAAATCCATGTTATCCTACACAGGGGATGTCATACAGGTAACTCATAACATATTTTCACTGGATTATGCCATATTGTTTTGGAAATTCGAGCGGCGGGAACACCTCGGACGGAATTGCCCGCCGTCACGAGGCGACCTATCCCGCTTCCCGGCGGAAAGGCTGGCAGCTCATCTCCTCCCACCTGGTGAAAGAGGTTCAAGGCTACCATTTTTCCCTTCACCCAAGTGCGGCTCTGGACCATGGCCACTAATTTTTCCCCTCCCCCCTTGCGGGGGAGGGTCAGGGTGGGGGGGAAATGTGGGACAGGCCGGCATACGGTTGATTGGCCCGCCGTCCCGGGGCGACCCATCCCGCTTCCCGGCGGAAAGGCTGGCAGCTCATCTCCTCCCACCTGGTGAAAGAGGTTCAAGGCTACCATTTTTCCCTTCACCCAAGTGCGGCTCTGGACCATGGCCACTAATTTTTCCCCTCCCCCCTTGCGGGGGAGGGTCAGGGTGGGGGGGAAATGTGGGACAGGCCGGCATACGGTTGATTGGCCCGCCGTCCCGGGGCGACCTATCCCGCTTTCCCTGGGAAAAG
>CAZTKB010000326.1:0-3690 GCA_964614125.1 uncultured Desulfobacterales bacterium
TGGATAAGGTCAGATAATAGGTGATCTGAATGGGTTTTTTTAGTAGCTTAATTTGTTGATATTCTTCAAACCCGCGGTTGATGGAGGCGATGTTTTCAGTCAAGTATTGAGGAATGACCACCGACAGCACTACAAACCCCTCCTTATCCGACTCCTTGCCGCCATACGGTATGGGAGATATCGTCCGGAACAGTTCCCCGAATTCCAAATTGTCGGATATAGACAACACGTTTTTCGAGGGTATTTCCCGCTTCAGGGTCTCCAGGGCTATGGGAGGAATTTCCCGGTTTTCCAGTTTGGCCCCCATGGATATGGAAACCGGCCTGGCCTGATGATCATAGACTTCCACTCCGTCGATCCGAAAGGATCTCTGCACGGTTTGAATATAATGATTCAACTCCTTGTTCCGGGAGGGATCAATCAGTTTCCGGGTCTTGATCTGGTAGGCAATTCTCTCCAGGTAAAACTCGTTGTTGTTCTCCGCAAAACCATACAGGTGACGCCCCAGATGGAGAGAGTTCTCCAACGCCTGTTCCACCGGAACGTTAAACCAGAAGTCGATGCTGCTGGTCACGAAACCGATGGAAAAATAAAACAAGACCCCGCTGGGAATCAGGCTGAGAGAAATGAAGGCAACCACCAGACGGGTACGCAGGCGGGCTCCCATCACCCGACGCTTGCGGTCATACAAAAGTTTAACCAAGTTACGAAAAACCAAAAAAATAAGGAGGATGATCAATAACACGTTGATATTCGTCATGGTGAACATCAACAGGGTATTGGAAATCGGAAAATCCGCCCCATAACCGATCCATTTTTGTTCCACATAGGTCAAAAGAACGACGAACAAAATGATGGCCGCAATAATGAAAACCTCGCGCTTCTGACGTCTGCGGTCCGCAGAAGACATAAAGGTGTTCATTTTTTTGAATCGGTCGGAGGAATTCATGGCAGGAAAAACTTCCGGTTGTTGATCCGGTTTACCAAGGCGTCGGATGGATTTTTCGAGTCATCCGGCATCCAAGGGCGCTGAAAATACTGGTTTACTCTCTCTCCGGCAAAACTCCCGCCACCATATCGGGTTCTTGCCGGCAATCGATCCGATTAATACACAAAATCGACGGAATACCAGTCGGTTTCAAAATCCCACAGGGACATGAAGAACAGTACGTAGTGAAGATAGAATGGCAGGGTGGCTTTGCTGAGCCTGGCTCGAACCAGTATCTGATATTGCCTGCCTTTCTCCAGCTTCGCAAGAGAGAGGACCCGGAGGCCGTCGATATCGGTCATGAGCCGTTTGACCTCTTCGATGGATTTCACGTTGCGGGGTGGACCGTTTTCCCAAGACCTTTCAATGATATATTCTTTTTTCAGATTGTTGTACCGAACCGTATGCGTCACCTCGATATCGGCCAGTTTCCGGTCGAACCAGATGCTTCGAGCCTGATACAGAAGAATAAAAAACGAAAAGGTCGTCGGTACACCGCTTTCAATGGCCTGGATCATTTTTTCCTGGAACGCATCCTCCACAGTGGCATACAACAGCAGATCCTCATGCGTATTCGTGACGATCAGGTTGTTCAGCCGGGCGTCGTTGGCTTTGGCAACAGCCCCCTGGCCGGTCAGGACGACAATGAGGAACATTCCCCAGAGTCGAACCCAATTGTATCGGCGGGACTGATCAGCCAGGCGAAATGAAACGTCTTCATTCATGACAAAAGCCGGCTTTCCAAATCCAACGAGGGTGTGTAGCGATACCCAGGAATTCCTTTCCGGTTCTTTCGGGAAGAAGGGCCGTTATGATCCGGACAGCTTTCGGAAACCGGATCCGGACAGGTTATGGAGCGAGTCTCCCAGCAGGATTTTTCCGAAAAGAACTTCTCCAGAAAGCGATGATGAAAGGCATGGCCGGAACGGATCGTGACCAAGTGCCCCTGAATGGGAAGGCCCATCATAGACAGATCCCCGATACAATCCAAGAGCTTGTGTCGGACAAATTCATCCGGGAAACGAAGTCCGCCATCGTTCATCACACAATCGGTCCCTACCACTACCGCGTTTTCCAGAGATCCTCCCCTGGCCAGGCCACACCGTTTCATATATTCCACTTCATGGTAAAAACCAAACGTTCGTGCGTCACAAACCTCTTGTACGAATGTATCTTCATTCAAAACGATAGAAATCGACTGTCTGGCAATTAAAGGGTGCGCATATTCAACGGTACAGGTGATTTGAAACCGATCGGCCGGATACAGTCCCACAAACTTTCCATCCTGTTCGAGTTCAATCGAGCCGGTGACCACAAAAATCCACTTGGCACCGCCCTGATTCATCGCACCAACGGATTGAATCAGCCTCGTGAAAGGTCCGGCACTTCCATCCATGATCGGCATCTCGTAATTATCGAGTTCCACAATCGCGTTATCGATCGAAAGGGCGGAAAAACTGGCCATCAGATGTTCGATTGTCGATACGATGACTCCTTCATGTCCAATGACAGTCGCCAGGCTGGTATCAACAATCATGTTGAATCGAGCGGGTATAGAAGGGTGATCCGGAATATCGGTACGTACGAATTTGATGCCGTGATTCACCGGCGCAGGATGAATCGCGACATTGACTGTTTTTCCCGAATGAACTCCGATTCCGGAAAAGCGAACCGGTTCGGCGATCGTTCGTTGTTGATAATACATATATCGGCTTGTATCGTTATGGGTTATGCCTTTGATCCAAGGCCCTTGATGTGTTTTCCCGGACCTTGGCAACGGAAAGGCTCTTTTTAATGTAGCGTATTTTTGTGCGATTTTGCAAGAAAAACCATGACTCTTGCTGGTCTCCGTCAAAGTCCTTCTGTTTTACTCCCCCCCGCCCTGGCCCTCCCCCACCAGTGGGGAGGGGATGAGCCTCCAGCCTTTCCCGCAGGAAAAGCCGCCTGAGGATGACCCACTCACCAAATCGGGCAGCAACTCCCGCAGCCATATTCCTTTCACCCCCGCCCTCCTTGGTGAAGGAGGAAAAGAATACGCCAGGCTATCCATAATATATTTGTATTAATAAAACTAATCGTATATAAAATACGTATATATATTATGGGAGGAATATATTGACGTGCTTGCCAGAATTCTCAGCAGCGCCGTGATCGGCATCGAAGCAACCCTGATTGAAGTAGAGGTGGATATCAGCCCGGGCCTTCCCAGCTTCGCCACTGTCGGGCTCCCGGAGACTTCGGTCAAGGAAAGCAAAGAACGTGTGAAAACGGCCATTCAAAATTCAGGATACACGTTTCCGGATGATCGGATCACGGTCAACCTGGCACCAGCCAATTTGAAAAAGGAAGGCACAGGCCTGGATCTTCCCATCGCACTGGGGCTCATGACAGCCAGTCGGCTTCTTTCCCAGGAAATCGTTTCCAGCTATCTGGTACTGGGAGAGCTTTCCTTGGATGGAAGAATCAAGCCGGTCAAGGGGTCCCTCCCCATGGCCATTGCCGCGAGGGAAGCCGGATGTTCCGGGATGATCGTTCCCTACGATAACCGGCTGGAGGCGGCCGTTGTAAGCGGTATATCAGTATACCCTGTCCAGACCCTGGCACAGGTGGTCGATTTTTTCCGCGGTTTTTATTCCATCCCCTCCGAACAGGTAAATGTGACGGAACTGTTCAGCAACGCCGAGCAGTTTGATGTGGACTAT
>CAZTKB010000327.1:0-3652 GCA_964614125.1 uncultured Desulfobacterales bacterium
AATTATATTTCTCTTCAGTGGCACGTTTCTTGATTACTTTTCTGGGCATAGGAAACCAACAGTGCGTCATGACCATCCCGGCGGCATTCCTGTCATACCGCCGGAAATTGTAACCGGTTGAGGAGGATGTCACACATGAAGCCGGAAACCGATCTTATCAAAGATCCGTTCGGTAATCTGCAGGAATGGGGTCTGGTCCTGGAAAAGCTGGATCAGTTGAAATCATCGGGACAGATGGAACATCATCAGAACGGGCTCATCCGCCTGCTCCGCTACAAAACCAATTGGAGGCTCCGCGAAGCGGCGCTGCATGGAATGGCAAGGGTGATTTATCCCTCTGAGGAATTGATCCGGGAAATCCTGGAAGTGGTCCTCAGTGACAGCGCTTACTATGAACTTCGGGTGCTGGCGGTGGAAACCCTGGCCGCGCTGGCTGGCAAGACCGCTGCCAATGGGAGCTATGCCGCGTCATTCCGCCCGGTTCCAGTGGCCCGGGAACTACACAACTTAATCCGGGTACCTCACCCCCCCATTCTGACCGAAGCCATCCTCCGTTGCCTGGGATGCCTATCCGAAGCGGAGAACCGCCCATCCGATCCACAATGAAAGGAAACCTGATATGATCATCGGCATACCCAAAGAAATCATGAAGGATGAAAACCGAGTTGCCGCCATCCCCGAGACCGTCCAAAAGCTCAAGAGCTCCGGGTTTGAGGTGGTTGTGGAACAAGGTGCCGGAAAACAGGCCTATCACGCCGACGCGGACTACGAAAAAGCGGGTGCCCGGATCGAATCGTCGGCAGCCGGCTTGTACCAGCGTGCGGACATCATCCTGAAAGTCAAGGAACCCATGGTGAATCGGGAAACCGGCACCCACGAAATTGATCTCATGAAACAGGGGACGATCCTGGTCACGTTCCTTCATCCCGCGGCCCCGGGCAATCTCCCCATGGTGCACCGCCTGCAGGGAAAAAACATCACCGCCTTCACCATGGACGGAATCCCCCGCATCACCCGGGCGCAACGGATGGATGCGCTCAGTTCCATGAGCGCGGTCACCGGTTACAAATCGGTTCTGATTGCAGCCATGCGCCTGCCGGTGATCATTCCCCTGATGGGAACCGCCATCGGAACCCTGAAGCCGGCCCGGTTTTTGATCGTGGGGTGCGGAGTCGTCGGCCTGCAGGCCATCGCGACGGCCAAACGACTGGGAGCCCAGGTGACGGCGGTCGATATCCGTCCCAACGCCCGGGAGGAAGCCGCGAGTCTGGGAGCTTCGGTCGCGGGCTTCGACGTACCAGGTGATTTGGCCCTGGGTGAGGGAGGCTATGCCCGTGCCCTTCCCGAATCCTGGCTTCTCCGGGAACGGGAGGCATTGCAACCCCTGCTGGAAAAAACCGACGCGGTCATTCTGAGTGCGCTGGTCCCCGGGGAAGAAGCACCGATTGTAATCACGCGGGAAATGATGGCCGCCATGAAACCCGGTTCGGTGATCGTAGATGTCGCGATCGATCAGGGCGGCAACTGCCAGGCGACGGTTCCCGGCGAGGAAACATGGGCCGACGGCCGGTATGTCTGCGGCATCAAAAACATTCCCGGCTCCGTGGCCTCCCACTCCTCCTGGCTGTATGCCCATAATATCTTTCATTTCGTAAACCATGTCTTTCCCGGCGGAAACCGGAACATCGACCGAAACGACGAAATTGTGAAGAGTTCCCTGGTAACCGTGGGCGGAGAAATTGTTCATAAAGGTGTAATCAAAGCCCTGGCCGGCCGATCGATGGCCTGACCACCGGTGGTGAGGGCAATAAAGGATTTGTCCCATGCTGAACGCATTTATCATGCTGATTGTATCGATCGCCTCCTTCTGGGTGGCCTACCGGTTGATCCGGCGGATCCCCGGAATGTTGCATACTCCCCTCATGTCCATGACCAACGCGATCTCCGCCGTTGTCATTCTGGGAATCCTGGTGATTCTTTCCCAGCCGCTGACAGCCTGGGAACAGGTGTTGTGCGGAGTAGCCGCCGTATGTGCCTCGTTCAATATCGCGGGCGGCTTCGCCATCACGGATCGGATGCTGCAGATGTTCCGGCACAAGCCGGATGCCGTCACTTTCCTTCCGGAAGAAGAATCCTGACAGAAAGGGGGATGATTCATGTCGCTCTGGATCCAACTGCCGGTGGAAATCGGTATCATCGCGTTGCTGTTGACGGGAATCTTCTTTTTCTCCGGCCCCAACCGGGCTCGGCGCGGCAATATGCTGGCCGCCGCCGCCCTTCTCGTAGGGGTTGGGTTGACCATTTACAACCATGGGATTGTCCATCCCGCACTGCTCTGGCTCACGGTCGGTGTGGGCGGCCTGATCGGTTGGCGGCTGGCCGCCCGTATCGGGATGATCCAGATGCCGGCGATGGTGGCGTTTCAGCATGGCTGCGGAGGAATCGCCGCCGGATTGGTGGCCTATATTGAAATGATGCGGCTGACGGCATCGGCCGGAATTCCGGAAATCGTCTCCGGCGGATCGGGGCTGGTGATCGGATCCGCGACGTTCAGCGCGAGTCTGATCGCTGCCGGGAAACTGGGAGGCAAGATCCGCCAGACCCCCCGAAACCTGCCGGGCCATTCCGTCTGGATGCTGGCACTGGTCGGGATGATTCTGGCCTTGGGATGGATGGGCTGGAAAGCCGGGGTTCCGCTTCCTTCCGCCATTCCGGCGACTGCCGCCGTGTTGTCGGTGTGCTTGGGGATATTGCTGTCCATCCGGATCGGCGGAGCGGACATGCCGGTTCTGATTTCGTTTCTGAACGCCACGGCCGGTATCGCGGCCGCCTGCTGCGGGATTCTGTTACAGAGTCGGCTGCTGGTGATTTTCGGTGCAACCGTCGCTGCATCCGGGACCATTTTGACTCTGGTGATGTGTCGGGGCATGAACCGCAAGTTCAACCACCTGATTCTCGGATCCTCGGCCGCAAAAAAAACCTCGGTGTCTCCAGTGCCGGAAGCAACAGCAACAATTGTCGAATCCGCCTCCCCGGAGGACCGCCTCCAGAAAGCCATCCAGGCCCTGCAAGAGGCCTCGTCGGTCGTTTTGATACCAGGCTATGGCATGGCTCTGGCCCAGGCCCAGTTCAATGTGGTTCAATTGGCGGTGAATCTGCACCGGGCGGGGAAAAAAGCACGCTTCGCGATCCATCCGGTGGCCGGCCGGATGCCGGGTCATATGCACGTACTGCTGGCGGAAGCGGACGTGGATTACGATCTGCTGTTGGATATGGACGACATCAATGAAGATTTTGTCCACACGGATGTGGCCGTGGTGGTGGGCGCCTGCGACGTCGTCAATCCGGCCGCGATGTCCGCGGCCGATACGCCCCTGTCCGGCATGCCGATACTGAAAGCATGCGACGCGGGAACCGTGATTGTCTGCAACTTAAACGAGCAGCCGGGATATTCCGGAGTCGAGAACACCCTGTACGGGCAGCCGAATGTGGTCATGCTTCTCGGAGACGCCAAGGAAACGGTTTCCCAGTTGATAGAAGGGCTTGCCCATAATACGCCGTCCTGAAAGACGTAACGGGGGACCTGTCCTGCTTTTACCCCCCACCCTGACCCTCCCCCACCAGTGGCTGACAATTACCCACACATACGCCC
>CAZTKB010000328.1:0-3647 GCA_964614125.1 uncultured Desulfobacterales bacterium
GCCAGGGGGGAGGGAATAGAATTGTGAGCCTGAGCCATCCCTACCAAGGGGGAGGGAAAATATTATGAACCTGAGCTATTCCTCACCAGTGGGGAGGGAAAAAAAAGGTAGCCCCGGGACGGCGGGCTGAACATCCGCATAACCGAATCAGGGTGCAGTGGACGCCATGGACACGATGGACAAATGGCGGGCAATCCAGCTGTTTGCCAGTCGGGCGACCAGTTAATCGCGGTTACTCAACTGAAAAGCCAAAAAGAGGTAAAGAACCTTGATGGAGCCCTGATAAGTTATTTCTTTTTCAGACGATCTCTCCAGGAGCACCCGCTGTGATGGATGGGGACCATCAACTTGCTGACATCCCGGGCAATCTCCAGGATATAAAACGCGCAGGGATCTTCCTCCTGCGCCATTTTCAGAATCCAGTCCTGGTCTTTTCTGCGGCAAACGATATACAACTCGACTACCGCGCTTTTCATACCTTCCCCCCGGAATATCGTGACCGGCTGACCGATGTTTCTCAGACGTTCTGCAATTTGCGGCCCCCGTTCCGAGGATATGATCCGCAAAACCGTGGTGCCGAAAGCCAGCTTCTTTTCGACCAGAATGCCGACGACGTTTCCGGTGGCGTATCCCAGTGCGTAAAACAGCACCAAAATAGGGGATTCCTTGATCTGAAGCACGACGGTGCTGACAATGGAGATCCATATCACCACTTCGAAAAAGCCCAAAAAAAAGGCCAGGACCGTGCGGCCCTGGACCGTGGCGATGGTTCGAACGGTTCCGATGGAAACGTCGAACACCCGGGCCAGAAATATGATGGCTCCGGTAAAAAGAATCTGAGCATCCATGGGGTGGTTCCTGTAACTGTGCGTCAGCCGACCGCGTATCGTCCCCGCTCGGCTCGGGAGATTTTGCCGGTCTTGGCCAGGCGGTAGATGATATTTCGGGTTTTCTTTTCGTCGTACCCGGTTTTTTCCATGATCTCCTTCACACTGACCGGTCTGCCGGATTCACTGATGATGTCAAATACAATTCGGGAAGCGGAGACGACCGTGATGCGGGGGACTTCCCTTTCTTCCGGGGAATGGTTTTTCCGTTTCTGGGGTTCCGCGGTGACGGCCCGAACCAGCTTTTCCAGCTGATCCATCCGGTTCAGAAGAAGCTGCAGATCTTTTCGGGTGGGAATATCGTACCGTTTGATGAAAAACGTGATCATGGCGTCAAAGCTGGGTGATTTCGTTTTTTTTCGGGTCATGTTCAATCCCCCCTGTTGTGTCGGATGTCCGGGCTGGACAACCTGGTTTCCGAAGAAATCTAGCCCCGGGTATATGCCTGGGCGATGGGATGAAACGGGGAATCAGCGAATTCGGTGCTCAATCTCTGGTATAATTCACGGCTTTTTTCCTGATTTCCCTGGTTTCGGTATATGGTTGCGAGTTGAAACAGCGCATCATCCAAGCCGGGTGCATCTGGTACCGAAAGAACGGTTTGAAAATAGGGGAGCGCTTTGTCCGGTGCCTGACGGGCCAGCCAGGTATGCCCCAAGGCCGAGGCGATCAGTGCCTTGTAATACGGACGATCCTCAAACGCGGCCATGGCTCGGGTGTAATAGGCCACCGCTTTTTCAGTGTCCATCGCTGCAAGGCTGATGTTGCCCAGGATCAGCAGCGCATGTTTGGCCGCTGCTTTGCCGGAAAACTCTTCCGCAATACGTTCCAGGCCGCTCTGTACCTGTTGAAATGCGGTTTGTTCTCCGGAATCCCGCCGAAGCGTTTCATATCGGGAAGTTTCCTGGTACAAGGCGGCCGAAGCCCGTTCTTCGGAGGAACGAAGGTAGTAACCAATCCCGGAAGCAATCATAACGGCGGTCAAAATCGAACAAAAGGCGATCAGAATGGTTTTTTTCCGCTCCATTCCCCACTGGATCATACGGGTGGAAAAACTGAGAAACTCATCCGGTTCCTTCAGCAATTTTTTTCGGTTGATCTTGGCGTTCATGTGAATTCCTGTTGAAGTTTAAGGGATCTGTTAGAGATGGATGCCCGGGTGGGAAAAGAAATCCCGAATACGTGTCCAGCCGTCTTCCGGGATCTGAGCCCCGACAACTCGACAGACTTCCCAGCCGCAGGCGGAGGCCAGTCTGCCCGCGGTTTCCACCGGATATCCGTGGGCCAGGCCATACAGAAAACCGGAAGCCCACAGGTCGCCGGCTCCGGTCGTGTCGACCGCATGGCCGTCACCACAGGCATTCACCTGAAACACACGGGTGTCGTACGCGATGCGGCTTCCTCTCTCTCCCATTTTGTAAACGGCGATCCGAGCGCATCGGGCCATGCTTTCCAAGGCGGTTTTTTCGTCGAGGGATCCGGCGAAAGCGGCGGCCTCGTCCTCGTTGGCGATGAGAATATCCACTCCTTTTTGAATCAGCTCATTGATCAGACCCCGGTGTTCCTGCACCACGGTAAAACTGGAAAGGTCCAGGGAAATCATTGCGCCGGACCGGCGGGCGAGGTCGTGTATATGGCGGATTAACTCCGGCTGATTGCAGAGATATCCTTCAATATGGGCGACGGCGGCGTCCTGGAGACAGGAGATATCGATTTCCTCCGGTTGGATTTCGGCGGCCGCGCCCAGAAACGTGAGCATGGATCGCTGAGCGTCCGGTGTAATCAGGGATACCACTCGGCCGGTTTTGGTCGGAGACCGGTGCAATTTGGGCTCAACGCCGCCTTGGCGCAACCCGTACTCCAGCATTTCCCCGATCTCCCCGGACCCCCTTTTCCCGACAAAACGGGCTTTGCCTCCCAGGCGTGCTACACCGATGGTCGTGTTGCACGCCGATCCTCCTGGTACGAACACCGGTGTTCCGGAGGCACAGGACAAAATATTCTGCAACGAAATTTCGTCTGAAAGAATCATCCCTCCCTTGGGGATACCCGATCTCTCCAGAAAATCATCCGTCTCAGCCACCAGAATATCCATCAGGGCGGAACCGAATCCCACCACACAGTTTTTCATATTTTCCATCCTGCCAGGTTACCAGACCAATGATTCATGGATCCATCCGGTATCACCGTCCGCATGCTCGACCTGGATCCATGGTTTTTCCCGTTTCAGAATCTTGAAGGGGATGCCGCTTTCGACCGTGAAGCGGATCTCCGCTTCCAGGGAAGGATTGGCGCGCACATTGCAATTTTCCCGGGTCGTGATGACGGTTGGGATATCGGATACGATCGATTGATGAATCCATCCCTCGTCTCCCTCGTAATCCCGAAATTGGCGCCATTCGCCGACTTTTTTCAAAATTTCCAGCGGGTAATAGCGGTCGGCTTTCCATATGACACCATGCTGAAACCCGGGACCGGAGCGGATATTGGCTTCCCGAACCGCCACCGAAAGCCGTTCCGCCAGAGCCGATGAACCGGATAACAATACCAGGGCTACGATCCAGACGAATTTTTTCACGGGTGCACCTCCTAATATCCCAGCAGTTTTCCCCCCTGATACGCGATATAGGCAAGCATCCACGCCATGGTGGTACTGTAGGCCAGACTGAAGGCCATCCATTTCCAGGAAGCGGTTTCTCTCCGGATGGCGGCCACCGTGGCCAGGCAGGGGAGGTAGATCAATACGAATACCATCAGGGA
>CAZTKB010000329.1:0-3635 GCA_964614125.1 uncultured Desulfobacterales bacterium
CGGCGGCGTATCCATATCCACTATCGGCTGGGAAGACAGGCTTCCGGACATCCTTGAGTGGTTGTGACGATCATTCGGTGTTGATGTATTCCGGGTGACGGCCTCTTATCCAACCTGATTTTCTGCCATTCGATAAAAGGAAACACATCATGCAAAACCCAATGGATCCGGTAAAACAAGCAACCAAAGAGGTGATCGGATCGGTCATGGTGGTGGGAGCGGGAATCGCAGGCATGCAATCCGCACTGGACCTGGCCAATTCCGGATATTATGTGTACCTGGTGGAGGAGTCCGCAGCGGTCGGTGGAATGATGTCTCAAATCGATAAGACATTCCCGACCAACGACTGCGCGATGTGAGTGATCTCTCCCAAACTGGTCGAGGTCGGCCGGCATCTGAACATTGAATTGTTGACGAAAACCCAGTTGTTGGAACTTCAGGGGGAACCGGGTAATTTTATGGCACGGATCCGGCAGGAACCCCGCTATATCGATCTGGCCAAGTGCACGAGTTGCGGGGAGTGCGCCAAGGTCTGTCCGGTTTCCCTCCCCGACGAGTACAACAAATCCCTGAACTCCAGAAAAGCTGCGTATAAACAGTACGCCCAGGCCATTCCCGGGGCTTATGCCATCACGAAACGGGGAACCGCCCCCTGCAAAGCCGCCTGCCCTGCCCATGTCAGCGTTCAAGGCTTCATCGCCCTGATCCAGGCCGGAAAATACCGGGAAGCTCTGGAGTTGTTCAAACGGGAACACCCTTTTCCGGGAGTCTGCGGCCGGGTCTGCCACCATCCTTGCGAAGGGGCCTGTACCCGAAACCAGGTGGATGAGTCCCTCGGAATTCAGTATCTCCATCGTTTCCTGGCTGATATGGACCGGCAAAGCGACCGCCCCTTTCATCCTCCCCGAAAAGAACTTAACGGCAAATCGGTTGCCGTGATCGGCGCCGGCCCGGCCGGACTTACCGCGGCATATTATCTGGCCATCGAGGGATACTCGGTCACGGTTTTCGAAAAATTGCCTGTCCTGGGCGGGATGCTGACGGTGGGAATCCCCTCCTATCGGTTGCCGCGGGATATCATCGATACCGAAATTCAGGTGATCCGGGATTTGGGGGTTCAGTTTCGAACCGGAGTGGAGATCGGAAAGGATGTGACGATTGCCGGGTTGCGGAACCAAGGTTTCCAGGCGTTTTTTGTCGCCATTGGCGCCCATGAATGCAAACGGCTCGGGATCGAGGGGGAAACGCTTGCGGGCGTGTATCCCGGTGTGGAGTTTCTTCGGGAAGTCAACTTGGGAAACCGGATTCATCTGGGGGATCGGGTCGCGGTGATCGGAGGGGGTAATGTGGCCATGGACTCGGTCCGTACCGCGTTGCGTACCGGGTCCCGGAACCCCTTTGTCATATACCGGCGGAGCTTGGAGGAAATGCCCGCCAGCAAGGAGGAATTGGCCGAATGCACGGACGAGGGGATCGAGATCCGGTGTCTGACCCACCCGGTCCGGATTCTGGGAGATGAAAACGGGCGGGTCCGGGCTCTCGAATGTATCCGCATGGCGTTGGGAGAACCGGACGCATCCGGCAGAAGAAAGCCGGTTCCAGTGGAAGGGTCTGAATTCATATTGGAAGTGGACGCCGTCATTCCGGCCATCGGCCAGGAGTCGGATTGGGCGTGTCTGACCGAAGAATGCGCCTGCACCTTGACTGGATGGGGAACCATGTCGGTTGATCCGGTCACTCTTCAGAGCCGGGATCCGGATATTTTTTCCGGAGGGGACGCGGTTACCGGACCCAGAACCGTGGTCGAGGCGATTCAGGCCGGGAAAGAGGCGGCTGTCTCCATTGACCGGTTTATTCGTGGTCTGGATCTTCGGGAAGGGCGGCAGGCGGAGTGGATTGCAGTTACCGATATCCCGCTGGAGGGAGGGGCGGCCATCGCCCGGATTCCGATGTCGCATCTGCCGCCGGAAAGCCGGATCAACACTTTCCTGGAGGTGCAGTTGGGATATTCCGAAGATGCTTCCCGGAATGAGGCGTCACGATGTCTGTCGTGCGGAATCTGTTCGGAGTGCTACCAGTGTGTGGACGCCTGCCTGGCCGGTGCGGTGGAGCACGGGCAAAAGGGGGACATACGGGAAATCTCCGTCGGTTCAGTCATCTTGTCCACTGGAAGTGAGACGTTCGATCCCCGGCCGCTCCAGCAGTTCTATCATTACGGCAAAAACCCCAATGTGCTGACCAGCATCGAATTCGAACGGATCCTGAGCGCTTCCGGACCGACCATGGGCCATCTCGTAAAACCCTCCGATCACGGGGAGCCTGCGCGCATTGCCTGGCTGCAATGTGTGGGCTCCCGGGATGTCAACCGGTGCGGAAACGGCTATTGCTCTTCCGTCTGCTGCATGTATGCGATCAAGGAGGCCATGATCGCCAAGGAACATGCCGCGGGGGACCTGGAATGTGTTGTATTCAACATGGATATCCGATCCTTTGGAAAGGATTATGAAAAATATTACAACAGGGCCAGGGATCGTGCCGGCGTGCGGTTTGTCAAGGCACGGATTCATACCATGGACGAAAATCCCGCCACCAGGGAACTGATCATCCGGTATGTGGGGGAATCCGGTGAGGTTTGCACGGAGACTTTCGATATGGTTGTTCTGTCCGTCGGGCTTCAGATTCCACCATCTTCGGTCGAACTGGCCAAACGGTTGGGGGTGGAGTTGGACCGGTACCGATTTGCGGTTACGCCTCCGTTTTCTCCGGTAGAGACATCCCGGCCCGGTGTGTTTGTCGGAGGTGTCTTTCAGGGGCCCAAGGATATACCATCATCCGTGATCGAGGCCAGTGCCGCGGCCTGTGCGGCAGGCGCCAGGCTTTCCTCCGCCCGGTACACGAAAACCCGGTCCCTTTCCATTCCGGCCGAAATCCCGGTCGAAGGGGAGGACCCTCGAATCGGTGTGTTTGTCTGCAATTGCGGGATCAATATTGCCGGGGTGGTCGATGTTCCTTCGGTTCAGGCGTATGCCCAAGGCCTCCCCCATGTGGTGTATGCCGGACAGAACCTGTTTTCCTGCTCCCAGGATGCCCAGGATCTGATGAAGGAGGTAATTCGGGAGCACCGGCTCAACCGGGTGGTGGTTGCCTCCTGCAGTCCCAAGACCCACGAGGCCATTTTTATGGATACCCTGCAGGCCTGCGGATTGAACAAATATCTCTTTGAAATGGCCAATATCCGGAACCAGGATTCCTGGATTCATTCCGATGATCCGGTTCGAGCCACGAAAAAGGCCAAGGATCTGGTACGAATGGCCGTGGCCCGAGCCGGGACGCTGCGGCCTCTTCCGGAAAAACAGATTTCGGTCAACAAACGGGCACTGGTGGTCGGCGGGGGGCCTGCGGGAATGAACGCTTCGCTCGGGCTGGCGGATCAGGGGTTTGAAGTGGTTCTGGTGGAAAAAGAGCCGGAACTGGGGGGTATGGCCCGCAACCTGACCCGAACCATCGAGGGAGCGGATGTAAAGGCATACTTGTCCGATCTGATTCAACGGACCCGGTCCCATCCCGGCATACAGGTGCTTACCGGCACGCTGGTGGTGGGCCATACTGTATTCAATGGAAACTTTACCACCGAG
>CAZTKB010000330.1:0-3633 GCA_964614125.1 uncultured Desulfobacterales bacterium
CGGAGGCGACAGCACCGAAATCCGAGCAGGCGGATGCCGGCCCCACCGCCAGAACCCGCGGATCCTTTTCGTACCGATGGCCGAAATCCCGCAGGGCGTGTTCCATAACGGCATACACCCCTTTTCGGCCCTCGGCCCAGATCTGTTCGGGAATGATGGGCAACACTTCCACCTCGATCTCTTCCCCGTGATTCCGGTTCAGATACAACAGAGATGGTTTGGCGGATTTTCCGATAATGCTGAGGATGTTGATTCCCAGATTATCGAACACCAAAGCCGCCCCTCCCATGGAAGAAACGTAAAAACCGTGCCAACAGGGTGAAATACCGGAAAATATGAGGCGGTTGGATCCGGGAAAAACGGAGCCGGCCAACAGTCCGGCGCCAATCGTCAGGGCATTGTACCGAAATGCGAGATGAATTCCCACATCCACCGGCCCGAAACAATCACCAATCCGATACCGCTGCATGCGATAAAAACCCGACCCGGCATCCAACACCAGGACCTTGAGCAATGGATCGCTGTGTTGCATTCCGTTTCCCTCCTGGAAATACCGAACCGTAGAAATCGTGATGAAGTCGTAAAAAGTCAAATTTCAGATGGCTTTGAAAAAAGTCCGCAGGCAAGGCGCGCAAATCCTGAGGAATGAGGCGTACTTATGGTACGCCGCAGTGACGAAGGATGCAGCGCAACGCAGCATCCGGACTTTTTACGAAGCCATCAAGCGTGATTACAGACGTTTGTCTTCCAACCAGAAAAAGAGCAGCAACCCGCAGATGACAAAGACGGGAATAACCACCCAATGGCTGACCCCCAGAATCTGGGGCACGGTGATCCGGCCCAGATTTCCCCACGTGTATACCGTTTTTTCCATCATTGGAAACGCCTCGGCATACAGGCCGGCTCCCACGATCATGCCCAGGATACCCCACAGCGCATCCCACCTCCCCTCGGCCAAGGCTCCGACGGATGTTCCCGGGCAATATCCCAACAGCCCCCACCCCAGACCAAAAATCAGGGCTCCGATAATAACAGGTCCCAAAATGGTGGCCTTGATGGAAAGTTTCACCATACCAAAATCATACAACAGATAGATACCGACCATCCCGACCATCACGCTGGACAGCATGAATTTGACAATCGTCATATCCATCAACCGCAACGCGCCCAACTGTTTGTCATACCGGAGCACTCTTCCCTTCTGCAGCAAAAACCCGAACAGAATTCCGGTTACGAGACCGTAAAGCAGTATATTCATGATTTACCTCCTCCGTAAACCAGACGGGCGACGATCATTCCGCCGATAAAAAAGAATACGAGAGCAATGAATCCACTGACCGCCAATTGGAGCGAACCGCTCAACCCGTGTCCGCTTGGTCAGCCGTCGGCCATTCGGGCTCCGAACATGGCAATTACCCCGCCGAGGAACGCCACGAAAGCCCGGCTGACTCCGCTTCGGTAACCGAACCGCTCCGCCCACATATCCGGAACAGCCTGAAGACGGAAGGATCCCGATGTAACGGCGGATATCAACGCGCCCAGAAAAATTCCGGCCAGAAACATCATCTGCCAGTCAATTTTCGGAGCCACTTTGATGAAATAGGCCATCTGCGATACCCGTTCCGGCCCGAAGAACTGTTCGATCAGTCCCGCCGTACGGACAAAAGATGTCGATGCGCCGAAATATTGCCCGGCAAACCAGACAGATCCGATTCCGACTAAGCCACTGAGAGCCCCCGCCAGATAAGGGCTCCACCCACCGTCATTTCGTTTCATGGTAACCTCCTTTGGTCGTTTGGGTGACAACAACACCGGTCAAACCGCCGGTAAGGAATATTTCAGCCGCTATCGGGTTGGTGGGGATTATGCCGCGTTCCCTTCCCCCGGATTATGGTTCATCCCACCAGGTAACCGCCGGAGGGTTGCGCAGCGGCATCCGTCGGTATGAAAATTTCGGGTATCCCACCATGACAGCCCCATAACACTGGTGGTTTGCGGGAAGGGCCAGCGCCTGGATCAGCGGTGGAAAGCCCAGGGATGCGGCCTGAAAATACCCGGCCCAGCAGGTTCCCATTCCCAGGGAGACGGCGAAAAGCTCCAGATAGGCCAGTGCGATCACACACGCGTTCGGTGCCGTACGATCATTTTTCTTGGCATGGGCCACGATCAGCGCCGGAGCTCCCCGTAAAATCACATCCAAACCGGCCTCCCAGCCATGGACCGTTCGATCCATATGCAACATGGAGGCGATATCCGGCTGGTTTTCCATCATCCAGCGCATCCAGTCGATGACAATCCCCGACAGCCGGTGAAGTTGGTCTCGATTGTCGATCACCCGCCATTGTCGGCTTTGAAGATTGTGCCCCGATGGCGCATAAGAGGCGATTTCGATGAGCCTCCGAAGTTCACTACGGGGAACCGGTTTGTCCCGGTAAACCCGAATCGAACGGCGGCTGCGAAGAAAATGTTCGCAGTACGCCGGGCTCAACTGATACTCCGGATGAATCTCCGGACACTGCTCGGGAGCCATACGGATGTGCGTGAGGCTGCCGGTAGGGCAAACCGCCACACAATGGCCGCAGGAAATGCACAGCTCCATGGCGTCTGACACCGGAACCGGAATATTCCCGGGGGAAAATTCGATGATTTTGGCGGGACAGACCGCGGCGCACAGCCCGTCCCGGTTACAAGTCGTCTTGTTGATCTCAAACAATGCCACGGGTTTCTCCTTTCGGTGCGGGTAATACGGTTCAGCGAACCTGTCGGAGAAGTTTTGCCATGTTTCTTCCCAACGTTTGAAAGGTTTGGATGCCCTCCGCATCCCGTTGTATATCCCCGGGATCCCGGGACAGGGTCATATTCCAGTAATGGGAACTGCAGATATTCATTTCCGAGATACCGAAAAAGAAATTGATGGCCGAATACACAAAGGTCGCTCCGGCTCTCCGGGCCGAAACGACGGAAGCCCCCACCTTGCCCCGCAGCAAACCGCCGCCGTTGGATTTGTTGACATATCCGCACCGGTCGATCAGTGCCTTCACCTCGGTACTGACGTTGCTGAAATAGGTGGGAGATCCGATCACGATCCCGTCCGCCTCCTCCATTTTTCCGATAAACCCGTTCATCTCGTCATCCCGCCGGGCACACCGGTTGTCCTTGTTCTCCCCGCACTTTCCGCAGGCCAGGCAGCCGAAAACCTTTTTACCCCCCAACTGAATGATTTCCGTCTCGATGCCCTCCCGGGCGATTTCGCCCAGAACAATCTGCAGCCCTTGAAAGGTATTCCCGTTGGAACGCGGACTTCCATTGAACGCCACAACTTTCATTTCCCTCACTCCTTTTCAAATGTGTCTTCTATCCCATGCATCCCACAGCCGACATATAAACCGACTGACGTTCCGGTTATGAACACAACTATCCCTGAGTCAGGATAAACGAGATCGGATGATAATGCAATCCCATGGCTTCCTGTACCCAGGCTTCCGTCAAAGCCCCGCTTTCCGAGCGGAAAAGGCACGCATTGGGGTACGACACGCCGTGCTACATGCCAGGTGGGCAACCTGTATCGCATTTTCCGGCTGGAGAAACTGTCTGAAGACGCGGGCAATCGTTGGATCGGACGGCAACACCCAA
>CAZTKB010000331.1:0-3591 GCA_964614125.1 uncultured Desulfobacterales bacterium
CCCCTGGTGGGGAATGGCTCAGGGTCACAATTCTAATCCCTCCCCCCTGGTGGGGGAGGGTCATCGATCCCTGCCATTTTTGTATCTTAGCCTTGTAAATTATAATTTTATCCGATAACATAATTAATTTATATAAAATCACCTGAATAAAAAGAATGGATCCCCATGAAGAACCCGATCGTTGCGTTGGTGGGACGCCCGAATGTCGGCAAATCCACCCTGTTCAACCGGATTACCCGGTCCCGGGACGCCCTGGTGGATAATTCCCCGGGGGTCACTCGCGATCGCCGGTACGGGTCCGCCTCATGGGACGACATCCCTTTCACGGTTGTGGACACCGGCGGTTTCCTTTCCGAGGATTCGGATCTGTTTTCTCCGATTATCCGGTCCCAGGTGATGCAGGCCGTGGCGGATGCGGATATAGTGGTCATGGTTCTCGACGGTAAAAGCGGCCCGTCTCCGTTTGACACGGACATGATTCGAATTCTGAGGTCCGTGGAAAAACCGGTCCTGTACCTGGTAAACAAGATCGACGACTATGACAAGGAAATTCATCTCTACGATTTCCATACCTTGGGAATCGATACACTTTATCCGGTTTCGGCGGAACACAATTACGGAGTCCCGGATTTTCTGGATGAGCTTGTCCGCCTTTTTCCCCGAGCATCCGAGGGTATGAAAACCGGGGAACCCGATTCGCCGGTCATCAAACTGGCGGTGGTGGGCCGCCCCAATGTCGGCAAAAGTTCGTTGATCAACCGGATTCTGGGCAAGGATCGCCTGGTCGTCAGTGATGTTCCCGGCACCACGCGGGATTCCATCGATTCCCCCTTTACCCGCAACGGCCGAAAATACCTTTTGATCGATACCGCAGGTATCCGGAAGAAAGCCCGGGTTTCCGAGAAACTGGAAAAGCTCTCCATCATCAAATCGTTGCAGAGCCTGGAACGATGCGATATCGCCTTGATTGTGGTAGACGCTTCCGAAGGAATCCTGGACCAGGATGTCCATATCGCCGGCTATGCCGCGGAGCGGAAATGCGGGTGTGTTTTTGTGTTGAACAAGTGGGATCTGGTGGACAAACAGACGACTACGGTTGGGGCCCTGACGGAACAGCTTCGGGACAAGGCGCGTTTTCTTCAATTCGCCCCGGCGGTGACCCTGTCCGCCCTCACCGGCCAGCGGGTATCCGGCATTTTCCCTCTGGTCGAGGATGTGTTTCGGCAGTTCACGACCCGTGTCGGCACCGGGGAGATCAACCGGATGTTGGAAAAGGCAACCACCACCAAGGAACCGTCGCTGTTTCAGGGCAAACGCCTTAAATTCTACTACATGACCCAGGTCAGCACCCGGCCTCCTTCGTTTGTCGCATTCGTCAACCGGCCGGAAGGGGTACATTTTTCCTATGAGAGATATCTGATCAATCGGATCCGGAAGGAATTCAGACTGGACAAGACCCCGATCCATCTGATGTTCCGGGAACGGTCTGGCCGGAAAAAAGAAACCGGCCGGAAGGGTTGATATCCGATGGGGACGACCCATACCCCTCTTTCCGAAACAACCGCTTCCATCGTGCCATTGGCTGAGCGAATGCGTCCGGTTTCTCTGTCGGAATTTTTTGGGCAAGGGCATCTGGTCGGGGAAAATCGGGTCCTGCATCGGGCCATTCTGTCCGATCAACTTTTTTCCATGATCCTGTGGGGACCGCCCGGAGTCGGCAAGACCACCTTGGCACGGATCATGGCCCGGGAAACCGGAAACCGGTTCGTTCATTTTTCCGCCGTTCTTTCCGGGGTTCGAGAAATCCGGGCCGTGATCGAAGAAACGGAACGGCCTGAGTATGCCGGGAAACGGACCCTGCTATTTGTGGACGAGATCCACCGATTCAACAAATCGCAGCAGGATGCTTTTCTGCCTCACGTGGAGTCCGGCCGGATCACCTTGATCGGAGCGACGACGGAGAATCCGTCTTTCGAGGTCATACCGGCCCTGATGTCCCGTTGCCGGGTGTTGACTCTCCATCGGCTGACCGAGGACGACTTGGCCCTTTTGATCCGAAGGGCGCTTCAGGATCCCGTGCGGGGGATGGGCTCTTCCGGGGTCGAGTTGGAGCCGGAAGCCGTGGAAGGCTTGGCGAAAATGGCGGACGGGGATGCCCGAGCCGCCCTGAACTTTCTCGAAACCGCGGTGCTGATGTCCGGAGCGGGAACAGATTCCGGGAAACTTTCGGCTCCTTTAAGCCTGGCTGATGTCGAGGCGGCTCTCGAAAAAAAGGTATTGCTTTACGACAAGGCGGGAGAGGAACACTACAACCTGATTTCCGCTTTTCATAAAAGCCTGCGGGGCAGCGATCCGGATGCTGCGCTCTACTGGCTGGAACGGATGCTGGCCGCGGGAGAGGATCCGTTGTATATCGCCCGCCGGATGGTCCGTTTCGCCTCTGAGGATGTGGGAAATGCGGATCCACTGGCCTTGGAAACCGCCTTGAACGCCATGGAAGCGTACCGGTTTCTGGGGGCGCCAGAGGGGAATCTCTCGCTGGCCCAGGCCGCAGTGTATCTGGCCACCGCGCCCAAAAGCAACGCGGTGTATACGGCCTACGGAAGGGTCCGCCAGGTGGTGAAGGATACCGGCTCCCTGCCGGTCCCGCTGCACATCCGGAATGCACCGACGGCCCTCATGAAAGAAATGGGTTACGGGAAGGATTACCGGTATGCCCATGACTACCCGGATGCCTTCGTTCCGCAGGACCATTTGCCGGAAAAGCTTCTGGGAAACCGGTTTTACCATCCAACGGACCGCGGGTACGAGAAAATGATCCGGGACCGCCTGGAACGATGGATTGCCAGACGAACCAAATCGGAACCAGCAAAGGACAGTCAGAAATGATTCGAAAAGCCACCCTGCAGGACATCAAGGCCATTTATGGCCTGCTCCAATATTACGGCACGAAGGGGGATCTGCTTCCACGCCCCTACAGCGAACTGTACGACCACCTGCGGGATTTTTCGGTCTATGACGATCCCGATGCCGGCATTGTCGGCTGCTGTGCCCTGCAGTTCTGCTGGAGTGATCTGGCGGAAATACGGTCACTGGCCGTTTCTCCGGATCATCTCAGAAAAAAGATCGGCACGCAATTGGCCGAAAATGCGCTGGAGGAAGCCAGACATTACCAGATTACCCAAGTCTTCACCCTGACCTACCGGCCGGAATTTTTCAACACCCTCGGATTCAATCGGATCGACCGGGCCGACCTTCCCCTCAAGATATGGAGCGGTTGCCTGTTCTGCGTCAAGTTTCCGGATTGTGACGAGATCGCCATGATGAAACGGCTGGAATATCCTTCACCGGTGTAAGTTCAGCAACCAGCCTTTCGGCCTGGGAGTCGTGTCCCGCTTTTCCCCCCCCACCCTGACCCTCCCCCACCGGTGGGGAGGGGAAAAATGGGTAGCCCTGACCCCACCAGTGGGGAGGGGAAAAATGGGTAGCCCTGACCCCACCAGTGGGGAGGGAAAAAATGGGTAGCCTTGGCCCTCCGTCAGTGGGGAAGGGACTCCGCGAATCCTTCCCTTGATGATATTTTCTCCTGAC
>CAZTKB010000332.1:0-3571 GCA_964614125.1 uncultured Desulfobacterales bacterium
AGGGTGGAATCTTTCTGCATCAACTGGGCATATCCCAGGATCGCGTTCATGGGGGTGCGGATCTCATGGCTCATGTTGGCGAGAAATATGCTTTTGGCCCGGTTGGCGGATTCAGCTGCTTCTTTGGAATGAAGCAGCTTCTCTTCTGCGTTCTTGATATCCGTGATATCCCGATAAATAGCATACACACCGGCGACCCGGCCGTTGATCTCCACAGAGGCTCCCGTGACCGATACCGGAAGCAGGATTCCGTCTTTTCTTTTTCGTACGGTTTCCTGAACCGTCTTCTCCCCCGTATATATCCGTTGTTTGAGTTGGATCCCCTCCTGCCGGAAATCCTCCGGAATGATGGTGTCATCCAGGGAACGATTCAGCACTTCTTCCGCAGAATATCCGAACATCCGGAGAAACTCCGGGTTCACCCGGATCACCCGATCATGCTCATTGATCAGGGCAATCGCCTCCGGTGCATTTTCAAAAAGAGATCGATAGCGCTGTTCACTGACCTGATTTGCCTCCAGCGCCCCCTGCAATTCCTGATTCATCGCCTCCAGATCCGCGGTGCGTTTTCGGATCACCTCTTCCAAATGTTTCTGGTGTCTCTCCAGATCCTGTTTGGATGCCTTCAGTTGCTGTTCGGTATGGGATACCGATTGAATCATGTCATTGTAAAACGATGTCAATTTTCCTATCTCATCGTTTCTGGAAACCGGCAGTCGGTGACTGTAGTCCGCTGTTCGGGTAACGGTCAGAATACCTTCCCGCAGAACGTTTATTGGCTGAATGACATACATTTGGACGACCAGGAGAGACAGGCACCAGAAAACAGTCAAACCGGCTGAAATAATCCAAAGAGATTTCCACACATCGGTTTTAACCTGTTTTTCAATGTCATTCAGCGGAATCATCGCCCCGATTTTCCACCCGAGCCTGGAGGAAGTGGTAAAGACTACATACCATTCCCGTTTTTCGGTCATATTTCGAAAGTGCCCCGCCTGCCTCTGCAGGATGATTTCGGATTGTTCCCCAAACAAATCGCTCAAATGACGAAACCCGAGGGTTTCGTCATGGCTCGCCAGAATGATCCCCTGCCCGTCGGTCAGGAACATGCGTCCGTTTTCTTTGATCCGATAGCCGGATATATATTCCATCAGGTTGGAGAGAGTGATATCCGCTCCGATTACCCCATAGACCTCTCCACTCTCATCAACCAACGCAGTAACTATTCCGATATTGATGTCCGGTGTGGTAAGAGAACGATACGGAGGCGTAACCATAACACTTCCGGGGGAATCCATCGCCAGCTGATACCAAGGGCGGGTCCGGGGATCGTAGGCAGTCGGGCGGTGCCTTTTGTGAGAACGGACAAAGCTTCCATCCGATCTTCCCATATAAACCGATCCGATATGGGAATGGGTCGATCGGTACAACTGAAAGTGATCGATAATACGCTGTTCCGTCTCTCCGATCCGGTACTCAAATGTCCGCTCATCAATGTTCAGAAATTTCGTAAAACCGGTGTCATTCCGAGTGCGGACATCCTCATTCCAGGCCAGGGAATACACGCCGTGTTTGACATCCTCGACAAGGTTTAAGATAGAAAAATCAATATTTTCAAGCTGTTTTCCAATCCCAGATTCCATCTCGGCCAAACGGCCGTGATACAGCTCCACATAAAGGAAAAATCCCAGGGAGGGAAGAATCACCAAGCCGCAACCTATAAACAAAATAAGGAGTTTGTAGGAAAGTTTCATGGCGTGTCCGGTTGGTGGTAAGGCATGAAAGAGATAAGTGTATTTTATCGTAAAAAATGTTGCCCCGAGTCAAGAACAAAAAGGTTCCATACAAGACCTGTAAGAATTTTTCTGGCAAAAAAATCAGATTTTTTCCGAATTGTAATCCCCCGTATCTTGTGATTGGATGCTATAGAAACATAATTTTCACTGAGGGATCTTATCCATCAGATAAGAACCTGCCCATCAACAAAGGATGGAAAGATGGCCATCGAGGGTTTCAAGCTTGCAGTCATCGGTATTACGGTCGTGTTTGTGTTTCTGGCATTGGTAATTGCGACCATCACCCTTTGCGCGCGAATTCTCCGCCCGATTACCGAAAAAGAAAGGCTGTCAATCGAGACCGTACAATCCAGATCCGGCAGGTCCCTCTCCGCTTCCGGAAGCGCCGACAGCCGTCTGATCGCCGTTATTGGAGCGGCGTTGGCAGCCCACCGGGCACGCATGAGGGACCGCTGATTCTGTAAAATTCTCATTTTCCGTATATTCCGACAATTAAGGGGATAGGAATCGTGAAAAAGATCAAGTTTATGGACACATCGTTTCGGGATGGTTTTCAATCTGTTTTCGGCGCCAGAGCGTTAACCGATGATTTTCTTCCCGCCGTGGAAGCGGCTGTCGAAGCCGGGATCACCTATTTGGAGGCCGGAGGGGGGGCTAGATTTCAAAGTCTCTTCATGTATTGCGGAGAATCCGCCTTTGACATGATGGATCGTTTCCGCACCGCGGCAGGTTCCGACGCCCATCTCCAGACTCTGGCCCGTGGCATCAATGTGGTTGCCCTGTCCGCACAACCCAGGGATATGATTGATCTCCATGCCCGAATGTTCCAAAAACACGGTATGACGCATATCCGCAACTTTGACGCGCTGAATGACGTCCGGAACCTGGTGTATTCCGGGCAGTGCATCAAAAACGCCGGTTTGCACCACCAAATCGTCGTCTCTATGATGGAACTTCCGCCAGGTTGCACCGGAGCACACGATCCGGTCTTTTATCTGAAAACACTCCGGGATATTCTGGACTCGGGCGTCCCTTATGACTCCGTTTGTTTCAAAGACGCCTCCGGAACATCCAATCCCCAGAAATTTTACGATACCGTATTGGAGGCCAGAAAACTCCTCGGGGATCAGGCGGTTATCTGGGCACACACCCATGAGACGGCCGGAATCGGTATCACCCAATATAAAGCCGCGATTGAAGCCGGATGTGACGGTGTTTGCCTGGCCCGTACCCCGCTGTCCGGAGGAACCTGCCAACCGGATTTGCTTTCGATGTGGCACGCGTTGAAAGGCACCCAGTATACTCTCGATATCGATATCCCGAAAATCCTGGAGGCCAACCGGGTGAGCCAGGAATGCTTCAAGGACTATTTTTTCCCGCCGGAAGCCCAGAAGGTATCCTCGGAAGTCATCCTGTCACCCATGCCCGGAGGGGCGCTGACCGCCAATACCATGATGATGCGGGACACCGGAACGCTTCACCTCTACCCGAAAGTAATTGAGGCCATGTCCGAATGTGTGGCCAGGGGCGGGTTCGGAACCTCGGTTACCCCTGTCTCCCAGTTTTATTTCCAGCAGGCTTATGCGAATGTCACCCAGGGACCGTGGAAAAAAATCACCGACGGTTACGGAAAAATGGTTCTGGGATATTTTGGAAGAACCCCGGTAAAACCCGATCCGGAAATTGTCCGGATCGCAGAAAAACAACTGAAGATGCCGGTATTCGACGGCGATCCCCTGGATGTCCTGGAACCCGGAATTCCGAAAGCCAAAAAA
>CAZTKB010000333.1:0-3569 GCA_964614125.1 uncultured Desulfobacterales bacterium
CGTGGTCACGGATTTGAAAATGAGCGCCCTGGGAGGAATGGAGTTGCTCCGCCGGATCCGGGAACAGTATCCGGGAACCCGGGTGATTGTCATGACCGGTTTCGCATCTGTTTCTTCCGCCGTGGAAGTCATGAAAATCGGCGCCTTTGACTACCTGCCCAAACCATTCACACCCCACGAATTCCGCAGCATGGTGATCCAGGCGGTCGAAGGGAGAAAGGAAATCTACTCTGCCGGAGATCAACCGTCACACGCCGTGGAGGGCGCCGGTTCCATCTCCCATCAGCTGATTGGAAGCAGCCCGCAGATCCGGAATGTGGTCACTATGATCCGGAAAGTGGCTCCGACCGATTCCACGGTTCTGATTTGCGGAGAAAGCGGTACTGGAAAAGAACTGGTTGCCCGGGCCATCCACGCCAACAGCCTACGGAAGGACCGCGTTTTTTTCGCCGTGGATTGCGGAACTCTTTCCGGCAACCTGCTGGCCAGCGAGCTTTTCGGATATACGAAAGGAGCCTTTACCGGCGCCCACCAGAACAAGGACGGCATATTCAAAATGGCTGACCGGGGAACGGTTTTTCTGGATGAAATCAGCAACATCAGCCCCGACGTCCAAGGAATGCTGTTGCGGTTTTTGGAAAGCAGGGAGTTTCTGCCCATTGGAGGAAATTCCGTTTTGCATGTCGATGTCCGCCTCATTTTCGCCACCAACCAGAACCTGCAGGAAATGGCAGAGAAAGGAACCTTTCGCCAGGATTTCTATTACCGGATTTTTGTCTACCCCATTTTGATCCCGCCACTGCGGGACAGGAAATCAGATATTCTCCCCATCGCCCATCATTTTTTGCAACAGTTCAGCCGGAACATGAACAAAAATATCACCGGGTTCGAGCCGGAAGTCCAAAGCCTTCTGATTACATCCGATTGGCCCGGCAATGTACGCCAGTTGCGCAACGTGGTGGAACGGTCCGTGATTCAGTGCGAACAAGCAACGATCACCCCATCCGATCTGATTCTGAACGAAAACCCGAACGAAGTGTTCGCACCCGCGGAATCCATTCCGGAAACCAATGAAGAACTGAAGGAGGCCAAGAAACATATCCGCCAGGCTGCAATCGGCGAACTGGAAAAGAAATTTCTCATTCAGGCCCTGACCCGAAACAACTGGAATGTCACCCGGGCCGCCAGACAGACCGGCATCCAACGGACCAATTTCCAGGGATTGATGAAAAAATACGGAATCACCCTTCCCCATCGTTGATCCATCGCTTTCCTGGGGCACGCCGTCCCCATATCCCACCCAAGATCCGCGAACGGCCATCCGGATCATACACTGTATATTTTATTTATACATCTCTACTGATCGGTATTCTAACGTTGGCCGCCCGAGAACCGCTGGACGTTTATTTTTTTTGTTTTATTAAACTTTCAAATAAGTTAGGGCATCATCCAGCTCCGGATTCCCCCGGTGGGGGGACCCTGCTTCGGGATCTGCGCGGCACTGTATACAAAACCTATACACAAGCTCTCTTCCGGCGGACACCGAAACGCCATTGACGCTATATTTTCGTTTTATATCAAATTGTTGAACAAATTACACCAGGCATGGCACGATATGTGCTTTTCCAATATGGC
The DNA here is from genome assembly GCA_964614125.1 of uncultured Desulfobacterales bacterium. Taxonomy (GTDB): domain Bacteria; phylum Desulfobacterota; class Desulfobacteria; order Desulfobacterales; family Desulfatirhabdiaceae; genus UBA4064. The sequence continues at coordinate 1,636 of CAZTKB010000333.1, forward strand.
AACCATATTCGAAACCCATTCGACAAGGAGGTTGTCCGATGAATATTCCGTCCAAAATCATGGTCGTCGATGATGAAAAAGGGATCTGCCAGAATGTGGAAAAGATCCTGACCAAAACCAATTACCAGGTGGTATGCGCGCTCAGCGCGGCGGAAGCGCTCGAAAAAATGAAACAGGAAGAATTCGCCCTGATGATTTCGGATATCGTGATGCCCGGGATGAATGGAATCCAATTGCTTAAGGAAGTCAAGCAAAATTGGCCGGAAACCCGCGCTCTGGTGATGACCGCATACGCATCCACCGACACCGCCATGAAGGCGATCCGCATGGGGGCACTGGATTACCTACCCAAGCCTTTCACACCGGACGAATTGCGGACCAGCGTCCGAAAGGCTCTGGGTGGGGAACTGGTAGAAGCCAGCCCGGTTCCCGGAGAAGCGGAAATCATTAACGTTATCGACATCGACATCCCCTTCGATGGAGACGAGGTGGCAAAAATCACCAGTGAGGAATACATCAAAACCCTGGGCCGGTCTGATATGCCGGTGATCGAAATTCATGTGCCGGAGCCGGCGGAACATTATTGTGCGGTCGGGGAAATGGTGTGCGACATCTTCAAAAAACTGGGCGGAACCTGCAAGGCTGGAACAAAATCCGCCCTTTGTCCCCAAAAAAAAGGCAAGAAATCAGCTCCGGCCGCCTCGAAAGCTTCGGACGACCGGGCCGGATTAATCGGCATTGATCTGCCGTTCAGCTATGACGAGGTGGTTTCCGTGACCGGACCGGAATATGTCGCCCATCTCAACGCCGAAGGAATCTCTTACATTCCCTATGACGAACTGAAACGGAACGTTTCCCGCATGATGGGCAAGGATCGCAACACGATCGATGTGGATATGCCTTTTGATCGGGACGAGGTGGCCAAAGCGACGGGAGATGATTATGTTCAATCTCTGGGGCCATCAGATATGCCGATTATAGAAGTGACGGTGTCGGGAAAGACCGAAAATTATTGCGCCGTTGGAGAAATGGTATGTGATATCTTCCAGAAACTCGGCAACACCTGCAAAGCGGGAGCCAAGTCGGGCGCATGTCCCCAGAAAAAAGCCAAAAAGCCGTCGGTAACCGCCCCGACCGCACCGGCAATCCATCCCTCCCGATTCATTGGAATTGATATGCCTTTTCTCTTCGACGAAGTCGCGGCCGTAACCGGAACCTACTATGCCATGCACCTGGAAGGGGAGGTCCCGGTGATTCCATACGAGGAACTGAAACGGAATGTGGCTGCCATGATGCGGGAGGATTCGCACCGTCAGGTTCAGGCGACTGCAGACAAACGCCGGGCGCTGATCATTGATGACGAAGTGGGTATCAACAACAATATCCGGAAAATCCTCGAGAAAAAGGGATATGTTACCGACCAGGCCGTCACCAAAGAGGAAGCACTGGAAAAAGTGGACGCCGGTTCCTATCCGATCATTCTCCTGGATCTCAAGATCCCCGGGGTCAACGGTCTGGAACTCCTGCAGGCCATCCGGACACGAAGGCCGGAGTCCATGGTGGTCATCATCACCGGGTACGCCAGCATCGAAACCGCCGTGGAAACCGCCCGCATGGGAGCGGTCGGCTATGTCTCCAAACCCTTCACCCCGGAAGAAATCCGGAAAGCGGCGGATACAGCCCTCCGCCTGGCCGCATAACCCTTCTCTTCGGGGCCGCAATCCAGCGTCACGCGGGTTGCGGCCCACCCCTCCTTTTTTCCCCGCCTCATCTTCCTCTCAATAGTTTTCAGTTAAGCAACCGGCTTTGCAGCGGTCTGTTTGTCGGGGCACGACACCAGCGGCATTTTCGTTTCACGCCCTCCCTCCCCCACCAGTGGCTGACAATTACCCACACATACGCCCATGTTACGGGCCATGTTTGAGGTAGGGGAG
>CAZTKB010000334.1:0-3559 GCA_964614125.1 uncultured Desulfobacterales bacterium
GATCATGGAAAAAACGGCCCGGGGGCTTTTCAGTTTTCCCAGAAGCGCTTCGTACAGCGACATGCAGATGGTGCAGGGGTTTTCCCGAAAGACCCAGTCATATTCCTTTTCTGTGAACAGCCGGTACTTGAATTCATCATTCAAGAACAGTTCGTCACAGAAGGAACGGCGAAAATCTTTGGGAATCATCAACAAGGGATGATCGTGGCTGGGGCACGGAATTTCGATGGTTTCATCATGGACTCCGGAAATGTCACCGGCATCCGGAAGCCCCAATGCGCCGTTTTTCCCCGAGAATCCGTTCGGATCATCGGTACCTGCCGATCGTAAATCCGGCGTGGCCGACAACAGGTTGATGAGCCGGTCCACCAGCGGCCGGGTGTCGGAGAGCCTGCCTCCGTTCAGCGGGCTCCGGTCCAGTTTCCAGACGGTTTCATAGCGCATACCGTCCGGAGTGTTGGCGTATTCTTCGAACTTTCTCAACAGGTTGTTCAAAAACGTGCTTTTCCCGCAGCCGGGAGGACCGTCAAATATATAAATCTTGTTCTGCTGGGCGCCGATTCGAAGGGCTTCCACCTGGCGGATCAGCCGGTTGGCGAACAGCCGGTCGGCGAAAAACGGATGATCCACCCCGTTGACGAACAGGGCGGAGCAGTCATAATACAAAAAGTTGATGGATTCCGGGTCCCCCGGCGATTCATCCACGCCTTCCCCGACATAGGTACGCATCATGTCATGAAATACCTGGAAGACGTTCCGAATCACCCGGGTCGGATTCACGGTCATCGCCTTGATGAATTCCTCAAACGGTATGACGGTTCTCCGGTCCCGTTGGGCCAGGTTGTCCTCCAGATGCTGGAAAGCCAGGCGGATATTCTCCATCGATATTTCTCGTGTTATAAGGCTTTTTTGGTGATCTTCCGGTTTTCCATGGTGTAGAGCACCCGTCGCCATTGAATTTCCGGCCGAGGGGCTTCGGAAGATCCGGGGGTTTCCGCACCGCCGGTGGAAACCACTTCGCTGGTTTCCAGCTGCACCGGGTGTCCCCAGAGATATTCGATTCCCATCAGGGTATTCGGAATGAATTCCGCGACCAAGGGCTTTTGCTCGAACCGGTGGTAGAGATACAGCGTGTCCCGGGTCTGCTTTTCCGGCGGAATTTCCACGCAGGGCGGATGATACAGCTGGTCGATGATCATGTCCCGATAGTCCGCGGCTTTGCGGCTTTTCACGTAGTATTCCCAAACCATCCGCTGTTCGTCCAGCCTTTTCCCGGCCACAAACAGGCGGTACCGATCTACAAAACCCTGGTCGATGAAGGAAGAGACGAAACGGAAGTCATTCATCGTTTTTCGGACCTCGAAAATGGTTTCCATCCCTTTCCCGGTATGCTGATCATAACTGTTCCGTGTCTCCATGTCCAGAATTCTGCTGTATTCATGGCCGAATCTGCCTTTTTCGGACATCTCTTCGATATACTGGAACATCCGCATCCCAAGGGCATAGGGGTTCAGTCCGATCCGGGGCAGGGAGGTGACATTCGCGTTGATGACGGCAAAATCCACCTCGTGGCTGCTGATCCGGTCGTCCTTAAGAAACAGTTTCTCATGCCAGTAACTGGCCCAGCCTTCGTTCATGATTCGGGACCGGATCTGGGGTTGGAAAAACAGGGAAGTGTTCCGGATGATCTGAAGAATGAGTTTCATCCACCGGTTCGGTTCCTGGTTCAAAAAAGTGGAATGTTCCATGATGTATTGCATGGGATCCGGACGGCCATGGCTTTCGGATTGCAGGCTTTTGGTGTAAAACGCTTCAAACTCCGGGTACCGTTTGTTGGCCTCGGAAAAAAATACCTGTTCTCCGGAAGCTCCATAGATGCGGACCGCCTCGTTCAGGGCTTCGATTTCTTTCATGTATTCGGCGGGCTTGACATGCCGGATGGATTGCAGGAACACATCCAGGTAATAATCCAGTTTCCGTTGCAACATAGTGGCCGGTGCTTTGTCCGCCAGCGAAAGAACGGTGTAATACCCGACCAGGTTGTCCATTCCCCGGGCGAATTCGATGACATAATCCGCCCATCTTCCTTTTTCGTTTCGGATAAGTGCGATGGAGCGTTTGTCGGACAGAGCCTGACCGGTGAAATCGTCATCCCAGGTATGCCGGAAAAACAGGTTGTTCTGAAAAAAATCGATGTGGCCCAACACATGATAAAAAATCATGACATTGAGCCAGTCCGGATTGTTGTCGTTATAAAAGGAAACGGCCGGCCGGGTGTTGATGACGGTTTCATACGGATTGGTGGGATACAGGTCGTACTTTCCTTTTTCCTTGAGCACTTCCACATCGTGGACCCAGTAGTCGTACAGGGTGGGGATCATGTTCTTGGGGGAAAGCTCCAGCAGGTCCCGGTTGGTTACAATATATTCGAGGGTTTCATCCTCGAATTGCAGCCCGGCCGAACGGGCACGCTCCTTGCAGCCTTCCATGATATGTTTGGTGTGCTGGTCGATCAGTTCCACGGTTCCTCCGGAGTTGGGGTCAGCTGATCAGCTTTTTGATTCCTTGAATCAGGCGGGGCTCGTCGGCATCCTGGCTCATCACATCCAAATGGATCGAGGCGGGATGTTCCGTCAGCATCCGGGATGCCTTCAGATACTTTTCCACCTCCGTGCCGCCGACCGTGGTCGTGTGCTCGACCACGGTGATCCCGATCCGCGCGGCATAGGTCAGCATTTTCTGCAGCGCCGGTACCGCCTCTTTTCCGCCGGAATCCCAGTCGTCTCCGTCGGTCCCATGAAACACGTAAATGTTGTAATCCTTGGCCAGGTTTTCCTTTTCGACGATCTCATTGACCAGACGGTAGGCGGAAGCGACCAAAGTTCCACCGGCTACCTTGGAATTGTAATAGGTATAGAAATCCCGGACTTCCCGGGCCGCGGTGTCATGCAGGATGAACCGGCTTTCCACCTGTTTTTCATACTGATACAGCAGCCAGGAATAGATGAGGACGTGCTGGGCGACGACCAGTTCGGTCGGCTTTCCGGTCATGGAGCCTGAATAGTCCCGCAGAAAAAACACCATGGCCTGGGATTCGTAATCCTTTTCCCGGCTGAGGATGCGATACACCCGGTCTTTGGGGGAAATCAGGAACCGGGAGGGATCGATGTCTCCGGGGTCCGGCAGGTTTCCCAGGGTGATGTTCGTTTCCAGGATTTCCCGCAGCGTCCCTTTTTTGTCCAGAAACTGGCCGAATCCTTTATGCCGGTCGGTCAGCTCATAGGTGTAGCGGGTGAACGCTCGTTTTTTCCCCTTATCTTTCAGGTTGGGCAACTCGAATTTTTCGGTGAGAATCTTTCCCAGATCGTAGGCGCTGGATTCCATTTCATGAGGGGCGGACTCCCCCTCGCCGGGACCTGCACCGGCTCCCTCCTGCGGGCGGACCGGCTGCTCCGCGATCACGTCTCCTTCTTCACCGGGACCGGAACCTCCCGCGGATTCTTCCTGACTTTCCTGGAACAGGGGGTCATGGATCAGTTTTTCCTCCACCGTGGTGGGG
>CAZTKB010000335.1:0-3545 GCA_964614125.1 uncultured Desulfobacterales bacterium
TCTACCATGTCTTCCAGGCTGGCGGCATAGGCCTCCAACTGTTTTCGATTATCCGCGATATGGTTGCCGAGCCGTTCCACGCCGGCGATCATCGCTCCCAACTCGTCACGCTGCTGGACCTCCCTGAGAAGCTGCTGGCCTTGGGCATCCTGAAGATTGCCGCGCAGCAGCTGGGTCAGTTGGCGGATATTGTCGGATACGATATGTTTGAAGATGATCTGGGTGGTCAGAAAAAAAAGCACGGCCGTAATCGAAAAAATAACCACCAGGGTGGTGACGTGTTTCCGGATGCCACTGATCTGGGAAGATGCCGGCAAGCCCACGAAGTCCAATCCCTCGACCTGGTTCAAAATTCTTCCGAAGCCGCGCAGGCCGTATTGGGTCAGCAGTTCGGCTGGGGCCTGGTCCGGGTCTCCATGGCAGCGAAGGCAGCTCTCTTCGAAACGCACGGGTCTGGCCATGACAAAGTGGTCGACCCGGTCGATGGAGATATGCCCCTGCCAGATGGTCGATTGGGGATTTTCCCGAAAATAGGCGATCAGACGCCGTTCGGTATCGTTGGCTTCGAAGTTTGGGTTGCGGGCGTTCTTTGACACGCGCCGGTAGAGGAATTGACTGGAGTATATATCTCGGTGTTCCATCACCGAACGGGTGATGAACGAAGATGACATCGCTTCAATCACGAATTTGTCCGGAAGTTCCACATACATTTGGGGGCGCAGGGTTTCCCGGACGTAATGTTGTACCGCCTCCACCTGGCTGATAATCAGGTCCGCCTTGTCGCGCATCTCGTTTTCGATGATGGTGCGCATCTGCAGGTAAAATCCGGTGGCAAACAACATCCCGATCAGGATGGCAGCCAAGGTCATCCCGAACAGAAAACGGCTGCGGATTGAATAGAGTTGGAGAATCTTCACGGATCCAAACGAAAATAATTTCGGGTTAAGGGGTCGGTACTAGGTTCCTCCGACAGGATAGGGACGGGTACCATGGGATCCAATCCGATTCCGACACCATACACGAAAAGAAAAAAACGGGGAATTCTTTTCATGTATTCCGCGTATTTCGGCAGGGAAAAACGGCTGGTTTTATTGTCCCGATGGGGCAAAGCGGATGGTACTCGACGTTTCGATTCCGGCGTCCCCGGAAACCGCCACGTCGGTGTAAAAAAACATGCCGGTTCTCAGGTTGTATTCCTCCACCACTCCGGCCATGCGATTCATGGCCGGAAAAATGTGATTGATGGTCGGACAGATGACGAACATCAGTGCCCAGCACAGCAGGATCCCGCCCAGGAAGGCCAGCCAGCGTACGGATCGATCTGCATGTTCCATTGGGATGTCCTTTCGGTTGAATTTTCCCGCCGGCTCCGGAAAACAGGGTACCGGTCCCACCGGCGGGATAAGTCGGCCCGGGCGGCCGAACACACCCGGGATCAGATTTTGGCCGTGATTTCCGGAAAGACCAGGTAAAACATCACGTAGGCCATGGCCAGTGTCAGGATCAGGTTGAAGCTCTGTCCGCATACATAAAGGATCAACGGTTTGCCGCCCTTGAAATGATGGGCCAGTTCGCGGAAATTGGTCGCAAGGCCGATTGCGGCAAAGGCAAAACAGAAGAACCACCCGCGGGCCATTCCGCTGAAACCGCGCAGAACTCCCTGGTCCAGCAGGGCGTAGCCGGCATCCGAGCCCATGTTGGCATCGAGCAGGGAGAACAGGACGGAGGCGGCCAGAAAGCCCAGCACGAATTTGGGGAAGCGGTACCAAATTTCCATCCAGCTGACCCGCTGGCCTTCGGCGCAGTCCACCTTGGCACACCAGTACACCGCCACACAGAAAGCGGTTACGCCGATGAGCACGTTCTGGATCATTTTAATGGTTGCGGCCACGTACAGGGCCTTGTCAGAAAGAAACGCCCCGGCGGCAGCCACCGCACCCGTGGCATCGATGGTCCCGCCCATCCAGGCGCCACCCAGAATAAAAGGCATGCCTACGGCTTTGATGATTGCCGGCATTACCACCATCATGATGGCGGTAAAGACCAGAGACAACCCGATGGCCAGTGTCAGCTCCTCTTTTTTGGCCCGGCATGCCGCGGCGGTGGCGATGGCAGCCGATGTTCCGCAGACGCTCATATCGGAGGAGATGACGATATTCAGGGTTTTGGAAGGCATTTTGAGGACTTTTTGTCCGAAAAGGTAGGTGCAGATCAATACGATGGGCGTGACGACCCAGGCGACGAAGATGCCTGGGATACCGATGGCGACGATCTTGGAAAACAACACTTCCGCCCCCAGAAGCACCAGGCCGGTCTTGATGAAATATTCGACCTCGAGGGCCGGTTTGACCCAGGCAGGTGTTCCGATGGTATTGGCGATGAGCATGCCGATGATGATCGCCCATACGGCATATTCAACGCCGTATTGTTTCATGGTGGCCTGGCCGGCCAAGGCATAAGAAACGGCGCTGAGGAGAAATACGAATGCGAATCCCTTCAGAAACGCGGGTACATTCTTGCCCATCGCCTTGATTCCGATGGCAAAGAACAGTGCCATGGCGATTCCTAGCCCGATCAGGGTGGGAATGCGGTTGAAGGGTTTCAGCTCGGTTTTGGCTTTTGCCTTGGAAGTGGCGGCGTGGGCTTTGCGCCAGGTATCGATTTGCCCCTCTGCGGCCTGGTTCAAGGCCTGGTCGCCAAATCCGGCTGTCTGGGCAATGTGCTGGGCGGCCAGGGCATTGGCCAGGGATTGGGCTTCTTTGGCCTTGGCGGTTTCAAAGGCGGGCATGTTGCGGGCGTTGAGAGCTTCCACCTGGGATGGAGTCATTCGGAAGGAGTCGAGTATATTGGTTTTCCAGTCACCCGGGTGGGCCATCCATTTCTTGAAAAACTTTCCGGCCTCCCCGCTGCCGCCCTTGAGCTTCTTTTTGGCGTCTTGGGCTTGATACCATTCGACGGTTTTGAAGGGTGAGCGTGCTGCTTCCGATGCCATGATCGCGTTGGATTTTGCGATGATGGTATCCATGTCCTTGGGTTTGTCCGGTAAAAACAGAAATAATCCGACAAGCAGGACGATGAATCCCAGCCAGATGGCCCAGTAGTCTTCCTTTTTCCAGAGATCGGACCAGTCGGCAGCTCCTCGATCAGTAACCACGTCCATGTTGGTCAGTACAGCCGTTTTTGCATCCATGAGCCTTTCCCTCCATTCGTTGTGGGTGATATAGGACACCATTCCAATTGGATGAAAGGTTCAGCAAAAACGATACCAACAGCTCTTGAATTGTAACCAATTGAATTTATATGATTGGAAAAGAATTGAGAAGAGGAAGCCCGCTAACGGCGGTTTGCCCGATGCCAACCATGGTTAGCGGTTCCGGCTTTTCGGCGAGCTGTCCGGCCTGCCAGAGGGGTCAACTCTTCTCTTCCCTTCTTTTGGGAACTGACAACAACCCACACATACGCCCATGGTGTTGGAAGAGGGTCAGGGTGGGGGGGGGAATAAAAGCGGTTCAGGCAGGCAAACGGTTGATTGGCCCGCCGTCCCG
>CAZTKB010000336.1:0-3543 GCA_964614125.1 uncultured Desulfobacterales bacterium
CCGGAAAGCCGGAAAGGGGGACCTATTCCGCCTTTCTTGCAGGAAAAACTGGATTGGCCTTTCAGGACGGCGGGCGGTAAGCCCGCGTTCCTCACCGGCCGAACAGCTTTCATCAGACGATGGACGGCGCTTTGCGAAAAATCTTGGCACAGGAAGGGCAGTACTGGTGGTGTTCCTTGACATCCGGATGCGGGAGAGTTCGGTGGTGGATATGTTCGAGAAACCGGGGTGTAGCGAAAAGAGAACCACACCCCTCGCACCGCATCAGGGGATGAATCCCGATGACGCGATCCCGGATGCTGATGGTCCGGACATTTTCATGATCCGTCATCCGGATCACTTTGGTGGGACAAATATTGATACAGGTGCCGCAGCCGATACAGTTGCCGTCTACCGGAACGATATGATAGCGGTTGTCCTGCTTGACCATCTTCAGGGCTGCCGCACCGACCACTTCCCGGCAGATTCGTTCGCACAGCCGGCATCGAAGGCAGCCGTCCGGGGCCGGTTCGGTTTTCAGGTGATACTGTTCGGCCAGGCGAAGCAACACATCAGCCTGCGGAGCGAGTGTCAAAAGGTCATTCAGCGCCTTGGTCCGTGCTTCCCGCACTTTTTCGCTTCCGGTTTCAACAGCCAGCCCGGGGGTGGTTTTGATGGCACACGACAAGGCGATCTTTCCAGTTCCGTCTTCCGGAGAAACGATTTCCACGGAACACAGCCGACACGAGGCGATCGGCCGTTTCAATGCCGGATGATAGCATATAGATGGAATGGAAAATCCATTTTCCCGAAGCGCTTTCAGCAGACTGATATCCGCTTCGGTTTCTATCGGGTTCCCATCCACATTAATTTGGATCATAGAAATTCTCCTCATAAAAGGCCGGAATCTCTCGCCCCACCCTTCCGGCAGTCCGGAATCCGGCTATCCGTTCAGGGTTCCATCTGGCGGAGGCAATCCTGGGGAAGTCGAAAGGTCCCTTTGCCATCCAGGCTGACTTCGACCAACGCGTCCGGATCATTGATCGCAGTGTCCGGATCGGTAATAATTCCATGGGATCCGACCAGCTCATCCATGAAAATTTCCCACGCCTCATCCTCGGATTTTCGATATACAATCACTTTCTGTCCCCGATAAAAAACCATACGATTCTCCTTTTTTCCGGACGATAGGTGGTTGAATGGAGATTGCCGAAATATTGCCCCTATTCGAGGTTATCGGGATACCGGCATTGATTCGTCGTGGGCAACCGCGCTTCCTTTTCGGAGACAGGATTCACAGAACTGTCTCACCTGAGAAGCCTGAACCACACCCGCCGTCTTGTTCCGGATGAACTCCAGGTATCTTTCCACTCCCATGACCGCTCCGCAATTTCGGCATTGCATCAATTTTTGGCGGTTCAGAATGGTTCCGCACAGGGAAAGGATTCTCTCCCCTCCCCGGTCTTCCATTTTCATCGCGCCTGTCGGACAGTTCGCTGCGCAGGCTCCGCATAGAATACAACGTTCCGCCGTTATACGAAAATCCGTCGGACCGGGATGATCAAAGTCGATATAACCCATTTGAAGGGCTTCAATGCCCATCCGGTCCCGGCAGATTTCGACACACTTCCCGCACCGAAGGCAGATATCACATCGCAGACATCGTCTGGCTTCTTCCCGGACCATGTTTTCCGAATATCCGAGCTCCACCTGTTGAAAGGTAGTCCGCCGCCGATCCAGGTTGAGGACCGGCATATGCGGCCGCTTCAGAATCATCTTGGTGGTCGCCGGGATCTCGAGCCATTCAATTCGGCCCCGACGAACGGGAACCGGGCGTAACCGGGGTTGCGGAATACCGGATAAAAACCGGTCGATCGCCATGGCCGCCCGTTTACCGCCGCCGATCGCCTCAATGACGGTAGCCGGCCCGGAAACCGCATCGCCGGCGGCAAATACCCCGGGAACCGACGTTTCCATGCTGACGGTATTGGCCTCGATGGTATTGCGCCGGGTCCATCGCAGATCCGAAACCGACGACAGGCATTCATGATCCACCTGCTGCCCGATCGCCGAAATCACGCAATCGGCCTGGATAACAAAATCACTGCCTTCAATCGGAACCGGTATCTGGCGGGAACTCCCCTCCTGGGTAACCATCCGGGCGCGGATACATCGCAGGCCGCTGACATTCCCGTCCGTTCCCAAAATCTCAACTGGAATGGTGAGAAAAGAGATGTCGATGCCTTCTTCTTCGGCCTGTTCGACCTCCTCGATATCCGCCGGCATGTCATGACGAGAACGCCGATAGGCCATGACCACCTCCTCGGATCCCAGCCGGAGACTGGTCCGGGCAGCATCGATGGCGACGTTACCGCCGCCGATCACAATCACTTTCCGCCCCGGCCTGTGACGGTTCCCCAACGCGACATCTTTCAGAAAATCAATCGCCTGCAGCACCTGGGGAAAGTCTTTTTCCCCCGGAATATTCAACCGGAAAGAACGGTGAGCTCCGATTGCGAAAAAGAAGGCCTCGAACTTTTCGGCCTTCAGGCTTTCCAGATCCACATCCTTTCCGAATGCAGTCTGAAAACGAAATTCAACCCCCAACTCCTCCAGCATGGCTACTTCCCGGTCAATCACCTCCCGGGGAAGGCGATAGCGGGGAATTCCTACCAAGATCATACCCCCGGCCGTCGGAAGCGCCTCCATGACGGTAACCCCATACCCCTTCAGTGCCAGGTAGTATGCGGCGCTCATCCCTCCCGGCCCGGCCCCGATCACACATACTTTCTTCCCTTTATCCGCCTCTTTGGGAGGATTCCGGTAGCTGCGAGCGCTCATCGCCCGTTCAGCCGCAAATGCTTTTAAAAATTTGATCGATATCGGGGTGTCCATCCGCCCCCGGACACACATAAACTCACAGGGACGGGTGCATACCAGACCGCACACCCAAGGAAAGGGGCAATCCCTTCGAATCACGTCTACGGCTTCCGCGTCTTTGCCCAGGCCGATGAGCGTAACATAGGTGGGGATGTCGAGACCGGCGGGACAGGTCATCTGGCACGGAGCCGGGGCAAGTTTCACGCAGTCACCGGTCTGGCAATTGTGGGTCGCCACATGGCTCATAAACACTTCCCGGTTGGCGGAAATGGCTTCTGAAACCCGTGAGCCAGTCGACCGGGATGCATCGTCACCCGCGCTGCGGATCAATTCTTCGGCAAGGGATTCAATGGCCGGGATATGTTCATTCCCGGCCCGGCCCCATGCCACGTCATTCAACAGATCCAGAATTTCCTCCGCCAACCGCCTGCTTCTGGGAACACGGAGATCACCAGACCGAATGGTCCGATCCAGTTCCAGAATAGTGCCGTTCACTGGGCAACGATCATCAGGATTCCCCATACGGTTTACTCCAATCCCGCCACGGCCATTGCATGCCGTTCCCGGCGGACATTCGGCAGTTCTTCCGCAATACCGAAGCTGAGACAGTGGGAAGTACAAACCGTGACACACGCCGGTTTCAGACCCATATCCACCCGGTCCTTACAATAGTCGCATTTGACG
>CAZTKB010000337.1:0-3541 GCA_964614125.1 uncultured Desulfobacterales bacterium
CTGCCGGATTCTCCGAGACCTCGGAGACAAGAAAAAACAGGCCTTCTGGAACAGCGTCATCGGTCAATATGCGGAACTCGTTGTAGAATCCCGAAGAGATCCCGACAACGGCATGCTCAAAGGACTGACCTCCCATTATATTCCGGTTCTGGTTGATGGAACGGACGATTTGAAACATCGTCTTGTCCGAGTCCGGCTTCTTTCGATCGGCAAGAAAGGGGCCATGACCGGGGATCTGTGTCAGTTCCTGTAAATTCCTTGAATTTCAGGTGATTAGACGGATATCCATCCGAAATAAACAAAAGGAGCCCACCGAAACGACATGAAGCTGATGATCTGTGGAAAAGGGGGGTGCGGGAAAAGCACAGTCTCCGCTTTACTGGCCGCAGCCATGAACCGCCGAGGGAAACAGGTTTTTCTCGTGGATGCGGACGAATCGAATATCGGATTATACCGCATGTTGGGGGTGGACATGCCGGAACCCCTGCTGGAAAACCTGGGAGGGAAAAAGGGATTCCGGGAAAAACTGCAACAAGCCTCATCGAGTCCGGGAGGCTTTGGCCGGCTTTTTCCGGAAGGCATGAGTCTGGAGGATCTGCCGAAACCCTGTATCGCGATATCCGAAGGAATCCGAATTTTGTCCATCGGAAAGATCCATCATCTGGGAGAAGGGTGTGCCTGTCCGATGGGCAATCTATTCCGGATGCTGTTTTCGTCTCTCACCTGGGAGGGTCTGGATCTGGTGATCGTGGACGCCGCAGCCGGTATCGAGCATTTCGGCAGGAACCTGGACGGGATGTGCGACCATCTCCTGTGCGTCGTGGATCCGTCCTACGAATCCATCCGGATGGCGGAACGGATTCGATCCCTGGCTGGAGAAGCCGGTCTGCCCCTTTTTGTCCTCCTCAACCGGGTCCCCCCGGATCTGGAGAACGAACTGGCGGCATCTCTACCGGACATCCCGGTGATTGCACGCATCCCGGAAAATCGGAGCCTGCTGCTGTGCAATTTTCAAGGCAGACCGATTATTACGGAGCCAGTGGATCTGGTTCCCTTGTGCGATGCACTGGAAAACCCACCCGCGGCTCAATGAGCCGCGATAAGGAAGTCTTCCGGATATCAGGCCAGTCGTTTCCCGGCACCCGGCCCGGGAGCCACCGCATAAATTTCCTCGATTTTCACAATGACGGCTCCCTTGGACTTCAGGGGAATTCCGGCTTTGTGGCTCAGTTCGTCGATCCATTGGGATGTCTCTTCAAACCGGGGCCCCGAAGTTTCAATGGTGACATATCCCTTGAGTTGGTATCCCTCGCGACCCTCCCAGAAGGTCACCGCCACCTTGGGATTGGCCTTCATGTTGGCCAGAGTCTTTCCGAAAAACTGGTCGGAGATCAAAATGGTTTGATCATCCAGGATTTTTTTGGCCCCGACCGGGACCGCGTTGGGAAAACCATCGGGATCGGCGGTAGCCAGAACCGCTGTTCGAACCGATTCAAACAGTTCCTTCATCCGACTGGTCATTTGAGCCATGATCCGTTCCTCCTTGTGGGTGAATAAGAGATTTTCTTTTGACAGGAATTGTACTATGTTCCCACCATCTGTACAAGCGCGCAGATTCAGACAGCCGGGCCCCCGGGTATTCATTTTGTTGTTCGGGGAGTTTCCGGACAAACTACACTTGATGAACTCGTTAAAAGTCAATTTTCAGATGGCTTTGAAAAAAGTCCGCAGGCAAGGCGCGCAAATCCTGAGGAATGAGGCGTACTTGTAGTACGCCGCAGTGACGAAGGATGCAGCGCAACGCAGCATCCGGACTTTTTACGAAGCCATCACACTTGCCTATGACAGGAGAAAGCCACCATGAATAAACCGATTCGAATCATGCCCTGCCTGGACATGCAAAACGGCCGTGTCGTCAAAGGTGTCCATTTCGTCGATATTCGGGACGCGGGTGATCCGGTCGCATGCGCCCGAACCTATTGTGACAACGGCGCGGATGAACTGGCGCTTCTGGATATTACGGCCACTGTCGAAAAAAGAGCCACCCTGTTGGATGTTGTCCGCCGGGTCGCCGAAGTCACCACGGTTCCGTTCACTGTCGGAGGAGGAATATCCGATCCCGCTTCCGGCGAAGCCGTTCTTCAAGCCGGTGCGAACCGAATTTCCATCAGCAGCGCCGCCTTCCGAAAACCGGAACTGATCCCGGATCTGATTCGGGCCGTGGGTACCGAAAAACTCGTGGTAGCCATTGATGTCGACCGAAATTCCGCTATGCCCTCCGGATACGAGGTCTATATCGACGGAGGCCGAACGGCCACCGGTGCCGATGCCGTGGAATGGGCACGGAAAGTGGATGGGTACGGAGTTCCCGTGATCCTTCCGACCAGCAAGGCCGGCGACGGATCCCGAACCGGCTTTGATCTTCCCGTGATCCGCGCAATACACGCTGCTGTGTCGGCTGAGGTGGTCGCTTCCGGAGGCGCCGGAACGCCGGCGCATTTTTATGAAGCCGTCCAGGCCGGGGCCACCATTCTTCTGGCCGCGTCGGTATTTCACTTCGGAATCATAAGGATCCCGGATTTAAAACACTACCTGCAAAAACAAGGAGTTGCGGTTTTCGGCAGGTAATCGTGAGGAAAGGAAGAAAGGATGCGCTATCGAATAACAGCGGCAGCTATCATCGGTATTCTACTCAGTTGTCAGGCCGCCTGGGCCATGCAGATTATGGTCAAGTTGGAGACCGGCAAAACGATCACGCTGGAAGTCGAACCGGGGGATTCCATTGAGAATATCAAGGCCTTGATTCGAGACAAGGAAGGAATCCCTCCGGAACAGCAGCAACTGATCTTTGCCGGAAAAGTATTGGAAGATGGGAGAACATTGGCGGATTACAACATCCAGAAGGAAAGTACACTCCACCTGGTCCGGATCAATTTGGACTCCGAGCCGGTATCCGTCCCGGCCGTGTCCGAACTGGGGCTGGGGCTCACGGCCCTGCTGCTGGGATGGATGGCTGTCCGGCGGATATCCCTGTTCCGGAAAACATCATGAACTGGGTGATTCTGTTCGTAGCCGGTATTTTCGAGGCTGGTTGGGCGATCGGCCTCAAATACACGCAGGGGTTCACACGACTGTGGCCTACCGTCTGGACAGCCATCGCCATGCTGATCAGTCTGTGGCTCCTGGGGGTTGCCATGAAGGATCTTCCGGTAGGGACCGCCTACAGCGTCTGGGTCGGGGTCGGAGCCGTTGGAACCGTGGTGCTGGGAATCATCTTGTTTGGAGAGCCGGCCCATCTCACGCGACTGATCAGTGTTGCCCTGATCATTTCCGGCATCATCGGACTCCGGATGTCCACCCCGAATTGAAACCGATTCATTTACAAGCCCGGGTGCCGATTTAACCGAATCGGCCCCGGGAATATCCCGATTTTGGCGATCGTTTCCCAGTCCACAAGTTTTATTTCAGAAAACAGTGGACAACCCAAACCGGGTGATCCTGCCCAAACTGCCACTTTCCGGAAAGTGAATCCGCTCTGCTT
>CAZTKB010000338.1:0-3535 GCA_964614125.1 uncultured Desulfobacterales bacterium
TCTTTTCCCAGGGAAAGCGGGATAGGTCGCCCCGGGACGGCGGGCCGTCACCCCCCAGCTTTCAGCTGGAAGCATAATCTCCATTAATCTGTGAAATCTGTGGATAATCAATAACAAACATCCGCCCGACCCCACCCAACCGGCAGTTTCTCTATAAACATCAACCGCCCCACCAAACTATCCAATCCATTCATTCCTTTTTCTTTCCTCTTTTCACTTCTCTTTTCTTTTTTTATTCCCCAGCTTTCACCCGGCAGCAACGTAATCCTCCCCCCAAGGCACGGTTACTGAATCCCGATCTTTTTCCGCAACCGGTCAATCAACTGGTCCGGTGTCTCCTTGGCCAGGATTTCATCAAACTGGGTCCGATAATTCTTGATCAGGCTAACCCCTTCGATATTCACGTCATACACCCGCCACGTCTTATCCGACAACAGCACGCTGTAATCCACCGGAACGTTGACCGTCCGCCGCTTGATGATCGTCCTGACCATGGCCTTGTCACCCGAAACCATTTCCTCGCTCAAAAACTCCACGGTCTCATCCTGATATTCGGCCTGGATCTTGTCCATGTAAGTGTTGTTCAGATGGTCGGCGAAGACGTCGGAAAAGTCCTTCCGCTGCTGCGGCGTGAAATTTCGCCAGTTCCGGGCCAAGGAGCGTTTGGACATCTCCACGAAATCGAACGTCACTCGGGTGATCGCAAAAATTTTCTCTCGCTGGGTCACTTTTTCATCCGCTGTCAGCGTCTGTGAATTCTTCAACAACGCGGTGATATCCTCCAGCGGCTTCCGCAGGGAATCCATCGGTCCCAGGGCCAGGCAGGGCGCGGCCCACAACAGGGCCATACAAACTACCAACACGATTCTTTTATAATACGAAACCATCGATGCTCTCCCTTTTGCCATCAGTATTTGTGATCCGCGTATTCCACCCATCCACCCGCCATCACCAAGGCTTCCTCGAACCCGGAAAGCGAAAACGGGATTTCCCGAGTTCCCGTAGGGCCGCAAAACACCAGCCTCTTTCCAGCGACATCGGTTTTCACCTCCGCCGGCCCCCCGGCAAAGGTATCGAACAGATCCGTGATCACCTCCCGGGGCAATTCCACCGCCATCATGCCGCAGTTGAACATGTTCCGCCGGAAAATCCGGGCAAAGCTCTCCGCAACCACCAGGTGGATCCCGTTGGCCTCCAGCGCCCAGGGCGCGTGTTCCCGCGAGGACCCGCATCCGAAATTGGAACGGGATACCACCACCCGTTTGCCGGGGATATCGCGGCCGGGATCGAATCCTTCCAGAACCAGATCCTCCAGCAGGTACGGTTGCAGCGCCTGCCGGGTGGCCTCGTTCAGGTATTTGGCCGGTATGATTTCATCGGTATTGATATCGGAACGGTCCAGAAACAACACCGGTCCAGTAAAGTCTTTCATGTGCGTTTTCCTTTCATTGCCCTCCCCCGTTCTCCGTTGCCGCGCTGATCCGCCCCGAAATCGCGGTGGCGGCCGCCGAAGCCGGGCTCATCAGGTGCACCATGCCCCCCTTGCCCATCCGCCCGTTGAAATTCCGGTTGGTTGTCGAGGCACAGATTTCACCCGGAGCCAGAACCCCGTTGCTCATCCCCAGGCACGCACCGCAGGTGGGGTTGGTCACACAAAATCCGGCGGACAGAAATATCTCCAGAATCCCCTCCTCCATCGCCTGCCGGAACACCGCCGGCGTCGCAGGGGACACAATCCCGCGAACCCTTGGATGCACCGTCTTTCCCTGCAGCACCCGGGCCGCCGCCCGCAGGTCCTCCAGCCGGCCGTTGGTGCAGGAACCGATGTACACCTGGTCCACCTCCACATTCCCCATTTCCCGGATGGGACGAACAAGATCCGGTTTGTACCCGTAGGTGGCCATGGGTTCCAAGTCCGAAACATCCATCTCCACCATCCGTTCGTAAACCGCGTCCGAATCCGGATGCAGGGCCAGAAAAGAGTCCAGAGCCTCCTGCCGGTCCGCGTATTCCTTCTCGATAAAGGGCCACAGGTATTCCAGGGTGGTTTGATCCGGGTAACAGAGGCCGCAGGTCGCGCCGGCCTCCACGGCCATATTGGACAAGGTCATCCGGGCATCCATGCTGAAAGATTCCACCACCGGGCCGGCGAATTCCATCACCATTCCGGTGGCGCCGTTCACACCGATTTTGCCGATCAACGCCAGAATCACATCCTTGGCGTACACCCCGTGTGGCAGGGTTCCGGTCAGATTCACCCGGATGGTCCGGGGGCGACGGAACGCGCACACCCCCTTCAGAATGCCCACCTCCAGGTCCGTCGTCCCCACGCCCGCCGCAAAGGCGCCAAACGCCCCATGGGTGCAGGTATGGGAATCCCCCATGATGATGGTATATCCGGGCCGGACAAAACCTTTTTCCGGGAACAGGGCATGGCACACCCCGTTTCGGCCGATATCAAAAAAATCCGCGATCCCATGGCGCCGGACCCAGTCCCGCAGAATTTTTCCCTGCACCGCGGTCTTGGAATTCTTGGCCGGCGTGACGTGGTCAATCACGGCCTTGATCCGGCCGGGATCGAAAACCCGGTCCTTTCCCCGGGCAATCAGATCGTCGATGGCGATGGGGGTGGTGATCTCATGACAGAACACGGCATCCAGCCGGATCACCTCCACATCGTCATACGGCCTGTCCACCCGATGACTGTCGAATATCTTTTCTGCAACGGTTTTTCCCAATATCCTCTTTCTCCTCCCATTCCGGTTTCCAAACCCTTCCGGTCCGATTCGGGGGTCCATTTAAAAACCCCCGGGGTGCAGCCTATTCCGTATCTGTTTTCAACACGGCCAGAAAAGCGGACTGGGGGATCATCACCTGGCCGACCATCTTCATCCGCTTTTTTCCTTTTTTCTGTTTTTCCAATAGCTTGCGTTTTCGAGTAATGTCGCCTCCGTAGCATTTGGCCGTGACATCCTTCCGGAACGCGGATACCGTACTCCGCGCGATTATCGTTCCACCAATGGCTCCCTGGATGGCGATCTTGAACATCTGCCGGGGAATCTCCTCCTTCAGCTTTTCACAGGCCGTCCGGGCCCGTTCATACGCCCGGTCCTTGTGCACCAGCTGGGAAAGCGCATCCACCCGCTCCCCGTTGATCAATATATCCAGCTTGACCAGCTGGGTGTCCCGAAAATCCGTGATCTCGTAGTCAAAGGAACCGTAGCCCTGGGTCACGGATTTCAGGCGGTCGTAAAAATCGTAAATCACCTCAGCCAGGGGCAGCTCGAAAAACATTTCCAGCCGGTTGCTGGTCAGGTACTGGTAGTTCGTGCTGATCCCCCGGCGGTCCAGGCACAACTTCATGACCGCGCCCATGTACCGGTCCGGAACGATGATGGAGGCTCGAATAAACGGTTCCCGGGTGGTCTCGATCATCGTAGGGTCCGGATACAGAGCCGGGTTGTCGATGATCTGGGTGCTGCCGTCTTTCATCACCAGCTGATACTGCACGGATGGTGCCGTCAGGATCAGAGAC
>CAZTKB010000339.1:0-3521 GCA_964614125.1 uncultured Desulfobacterales bacterium
TGCTTCCCACAGCCATCGGACGGGTGGTGGTTCGATCGATTCCGCTGGCGGAAATCATAGGACTCGTCGGACAAAGCCTTTTTCCATGGCCTGAGCAAGAATAACGGCTATCCGAACCCCATGAAAATTTTCGCTGGCACTGCCGATCCACGTTAAGCGGCAACGGATTTTTCTGATGACAGCCGACCGATTTTCTCCTGCAGATCAAAATCCGGCAGACGTTGTTCCAAAAAACACCGAGCCAATTTTCGTACCTCTACGGCGGTTTCGACCGTAAGCGCTTCTTCTGCCAAGCGGCATGCTGCTGCAGACTTCAGTTCCCGAATGATGGTTTTGGCACGGGGAATGGCATCCGCATTCATGCTGAGTTCTTGGACGCCCAATCCTATCAGGATTGGGATCGCCAAAGGATCTCCGGCTAGCTCTCCGCAGACGGAGGTCCATTTTGAACAGCTTCGGGATGCATTCACCACGGTTCGTATCTGTCTAAGAATGGCCGGATGCATCGCATCTCCATACGAGTTCATCAACGGGTTGGTACGGTCCGAAGCGAAGGTATATTGAGTGAGGTCATTTGTCCCGATACTGAAAAAATCAACACGCGGGGCGAATGTTTCGGCCAGAATCACTGCAGATGGTATTTCTACCATCATCCCGATTTCCATCGGCCATTGATGTGGAATCCGACGTCGCTGCAGATCCCGGCGGGCTAAATTCAGGGCATCCAGTGCCCGGCGGAGATCCTCTGTCACCGACACCATGGGAAACAAAATCCGCAAATGATTCTGTACACCTGCCTGCAGAATTGCTTTCAGCTGGGTGATGAAAAGGTCCGGATTACGAAAACTAAGACGCAATCCCCGTACCCCCAAAAAAGGGTTCTCTTCTGGAATTCGAGGCAGAAATTCAACCGGTTTGTCTCCCCCGATATCCAGCGTCCGGACGGTCAGGGTTCTGCCCCGGACTGCCCAGGCGATATCCTGCAGCGCATTCACCTGTTCCGTTTCCTCCGGAGGAGCCGGACGGGATAAATACAAAAATTCCGTCCGGAGCAGGCCGATTGACTCAGCCCCGCAGTCAGTAGCAAGCCGGGCATCTTCTATGGATCCGATGTTTGCTGCGATCTCCACTCGGTATCCGTCTATGGTTATCGCCGGCTGATTGATCGCCAACTGATACCGCTTTCGCTCTTTCTGCCATTCCTGGCGCCTGACTTCCAGAATTTCTCGAACTTCCGGGTCCGGATCGATCCAGACCCGCCCCTCAAAACCATCCAAAGCGAGAAGGGTGTCCGGCAGAAGTTCAAACAGATCCTCTGAGGGGCATATCGCCGCCGGAATTCCAAGAGATCGAGCCAGAATGGCGCTGTGGGATGTGGAGCTTCCGCACTGAAGAAGTATCCCCAATACATTTTTCAAATCCAATTGGGCTGTCTGGGCCGGGGACAAATCCCTGGCAATCAGGATAACCGGATGAGGGCAATGGATTTTTTCCATCGAACGGATATCACATAGAAAAGACAGAGTTCGATCTCCGGCATCCCGGACATCGGTCGCTCGTTGGCGCAGATAGGGATCTTCCAGTTCCAAATACACCCGTTCGATTTCCGTAACGCTGAGGTCCCACGCTTTGGCGGCATTGAAACGATGTTCGAAAATCATCCGCCGTGCCGTACCCCGTAGTTCCGGATCTTCCAGAATGGCTTGATGCGCCAAAAAAATGTCCGCGGATTCTCCTCCGGTATGTCTGCGAATGGTATCCGCGTCGTTTTCCATCGCCTGAAGAGCCTTTTGCAAGGCCTGATCCAGGGTAATCATTTCGGATTCCGGATCCTCGATCAGATGATCGGGAACCGATAGCCGAGGGGGAATATATTGGATGGTCGTTCCGATAGCGATTCCAGCTGAAATGGGAACCCCTTGATAGTGGGAAACAGTGGATATCTCGTTTGTCTTTGGTTTGTCTTTTGTAATTGGCTTGGGTACCGGAAAAGCTTTTTCTCCAAAATTTTCCGCTGCCAGACGACGGATAGCCTGTATGACGGATTCCGCATCGGGTCCCGACGCCACAATTTCGATCTGGTCACCATGACGAACGGCCAACGATGCGATTCGGTTCATGCTGTCCGCGGCCACCGGACCTTTCCCGTTGGATAGATTCCGAATCGTTACGGTCGCACGAGATTTTCCGGCTAATCCTGCCAATCGGGCGGCCGGCCGGGCGTGCAGCCCGTGTTCCGTCCCGATAGGGAATACCATACGAAGCGTTTCCGGGCCATGTTCCGTAATATCCCGTTGGCCAGGAAAATTGATCACATCTCCAATCTGTTCCCTTTTGGGTTCCAGCGCATGGCTGGCCTCTTTAGCGGCGGTTTCCAGGTCACATCCGGCGGCAATGCGGACCGCGGCTGCAACCGATCCTTCAACCAAAGGCGCCGAACAAATTCGGACTGAGGCATGCAGGTCTTCCGGGAGCATCTCGCGGGCGATTTCCGCATTCAGAACCGCACTTCCCATATCCATGAGGACCAAAGCTCCATCCGGCTTCGATACCTGCCGGATGGCCTCCAAAATACCCACGCCATCCGTACCGAACTCTGAGCCGCCCTCGCCGACACCTCCCACTCCGATCACCGGTACATCCGTTGCTCCGGAGGCACGGACCAAATCCACAACCGCCTCGGCCAGACACCGACTGTGCGATACGATCACCAACCCGACCATATTCTTTTCCTTTCTCGTATCAGGTCAACCCCATTGAATGGCCGCTTGCCGGATCAACAGGTAGGCGGATGTCGCGCCGGGATCCTGATGGCCGATGCTTCTATCTCCCAGATAACTCGCGCGACCTTTTCGAGCGATCATTCCGATGGTTTGAACCATTCCGTTCTCGGCTTCCTGAACCATTCCTTGCAGCATCTCTTTCAGATTTTTTCCCTTTTCCCTGGAATCCTTCATGGATTGGAGGACAGGACTGAAAACGTCCACCATCGTTTTGTCACCGACCATCGCTTTCCCCCGTTCCTGAATGCCCGTCAGGCCGGCCTCGAACATGGTGATAAGATCATCCATGGCCAAACCGTCCTTGTTGCGGCATAGGCCGGCGGCTCTTAAGAAAAAGGTTCCGTACAGGGGGCCGGCAGCGCCACCGACCGACTGAATCAGGGAGACGGCCACGGTTTTGAAGGCGGATTCCAGATCCAAAGAAAGCGTCCGGTTCAGCGCATTGGCGGCCATTTTAAATCCCCTTTCCATGTTGACGCCGTGGTCTGCATCGCCGATGGCCGAATCCAGATCGGTCAACCATTCGCGGTTTTCCGTAAAGGTCTTCTCCAACGCGTGAAACCATTGCAAAACCATATTGAGATTGATGTTTCCTTTCATAACACTCCTTGTAACCTGCCGGGTTTTTTACTGCGGCAGGGGGGTACCGGGAGGCTTTGGCGGATATTTCGTTTCGCACCGCCCGGTTGGTTGTCGTTTAGGTTTCTTGCTAGCAGCGTAACGCCGGTGTCTTTACCG
>CAZTKB010000340.1:0-3519 GCA_964614125.1 uncultured Desulfobacterales bacterium
GGGAAGGCGGCCGCACGGTCGGCGCCGGAGTCGTCAGCGAAATCATCGAATAACGGGAATTTATAACCATGATTATGAACAACAAAATCCGTATCAGACTGAAGGCGTATGATCATAAATTGCTGGACCAGTCTGCGACCGATATCGTCGATACCGCAAACAAGACCGGCGCCAAAGTGGTCGGCCCGATTCCATTGCCCACTGCGGTCAATAAATTCTGTGTGTTGCGTTCTCCCCATGTGGATAAAAAGTCCCGGGAACAATTTGAAATGCGGACGCATAAGCGGCTCCTCGATATTCTGGAGCCGACCCAGCAGACGGTCGATGCACTGATGAAACTGGATTTGTCTCCCGGCGTCGATGTGGAAATTAAACTGTAGCAGAGGGACTGAATACGCCATGTGTAAGGGATTGATAGGAAAAAAATTGGGAATGACCGGAATGTTTTCTCCGGAAGGCCGGTTGGTTCCGGTGACTGTGGTCCAGGTGGGACCATGTACGATCACCCAGATCAAGACAAAGGCAACCGATGGATATGATGCCCTTCAGCTTGGATTCGGAACTCAGAAGGAGCGCCGGGTGACCAAAGCGGTCTTGGGCCATGTCCGAAAAGCCGGTGACCAGGTATTCTCTCTGCTGAAGGAAGTCGAAGTGGACGATCCGTCCCATTACACCGTCGGCCAAGTTATCACGGCGGAGATTTTTGCGGTAGGAGACTGCGTGGACATTTCCGGTACAACCAAGGGGAAGGGATTCGCCGGGGTCATGAAACGGCACGGCTTCCGGGGAGGTAGAACCACCCACGGCAGTCAGTGTCACCGGATACCGGGCTCCATCGGAGCCAGCGCCTGGCCGTCCCGGGTGATGAAAGGGAAAAAGCTTCCCGGGCAGCACGGGAACCGGCGGCAGACGGTTCGGAATCTGCAGATCGTAGATGTCCGGCCGGAAGATAACATTCTGCTGATCAGGGGGGCTGTCCCCGGCTTCGCTTCCGCGATAGTGGATGTTCGAAAAACGAACAAAACCCCCCGCAAACCAAAAGCCATGTAAGAATTCCGGTCGCAAACGGGATTCAGCCAAAACGCGCAAGACGGGAGATAGTATGGCAGTCGTAGATGTTCTCAACACACAAGCGGAAAAAGTCTCACAGGTGGAACTGCGGGATGAAATTTTCAACGTTCCGGTGAAATCGTGTGTGTTACACGCAGTGGTCACCATGCAGTTGGCCAAACGGCGGTCCGGGACCGCATCGGTCAAACACCGATCGGACGTACAGGGCAGCACGCGGAAACTGTTCCGGCAGAAAGGTACCGGGCGGGCCAGACGGGGGGATATCAAGAGCCCCTTGCTAAGGGGGGGCGGCAGCGTATTCGGTCCGAACCCTCGGTCCTACGAGTTCGCCATCCCCAAGAAAGTCCGGAGGCTTGCGCTGAAAATGGCACTGAGCAGTAAACTCCAGGAAAACGCACTGACGGTGATTGATCAGGTTGCCCTGGAAGAAATCAAGACCAAAAAAGTGGTCGAGATGCTGCGAGCCTTGAAATTAGATCAGACGTTGATCATAACCGACGCTCCGCAGCACACTCTGGAGCTTTCTTCCCGCAACCTTCCGGATGTCAAGGTGCTCCGTACCGACGGCCTGAACGTGTACGACATACTGAAATTCCGAAATCTTCTGTTGCTGGAAAAGGCCATCCCGGCGATCGAAGGGAGACTGTTGAAATGAACTATTATGAAATGATCCGCCGACCTGTCGTTACAGAAAAAGCGACCATTCAAAAAGAGACCGGCAACCAGGTTACTTTTGAGGTTGATAAGAACGCCAACCGAGTACAAATCCAGGCAGCGGTGGAATCCCTTTTCAAGGTGAAAGTGGAAGGTGTCCGAACACTTCATGTCAGAGGAAAGGTTAAACGTCGGGGCCGGATTGTCGGGAAAAGAAAAGACTGGAAAAAGGCGATCGTCAAGCTGGCTCCGGGAGAGCGGATAGAATTTTTTGAAGGAATTTAACACACCGAGGGCTTAGAAGATGTCTGTGAAAACTGTCAAACCAACCTCTCCGGGTAGACGTGGCCAGATGTATCCGGATTATGAGGAACTCACCGAGTCAAAGACGGTCAAAACCCTTCTCAGCGTCAAGAAAAAAACGGGAGGGCGTAATTCCTACGGAAGGACAACCTGCCGGTTCCGGGGAGGCGGTGCTACACGTCATTATCGGATTATTGATTTCAAACGGGATAAGGATGGAGTACCTGCCAAGGTGGCTTCGATCGAATATGATCCGAACCGTTCCGCCCGCATTGCGCTGTTACATTATGTGGACGGCGAAAAACGATATATTCTGGCCCCTGTAAACCTCTCTGTCGGTGATACGGTCATGAGCGGGCCGGAAGCGGATATCAAGCCGGGGAATGCGCTTCCTCTGAAAAATATCCCCTTGGGAACGCAGATTCACAATATCGAGCTCCGGAGAGGAAAAGGCGGGCAAATCGTCCGCAGTGCCGGAGGGTTCGCCCAACTAATGGCCAAGGAAGACCGGTATGCGCTGGTCAAACTTCCATCCACGGAGGTTCGGATGGTCCTTTTGACCTGTTATGCCACGGTTGGGCAGTTGGGAAACGTCACCCATGAAAATATTGACCTGGGTAAAGCCGGCAGGAAACGTTGGTTAGGAAAACGACCCCGGGTTCGCGGTGTGGCTATGAACCCGGTGGATCACCCCATGGGTGGCGGTGAAGGCCGGTCCTCGGGTGGAAGGCATCCCTGCTCTCCTTGGGGAACGCCGTCCAAGGGGTTTAAAACCCGGAAGAACAAGAACACCCAGAAATTCATCGTGAAACGAAGGGGAACGAAATAAATACAAAGCCGGCTGATCCGACGGCAGGTTTTCATCAGGAGAAGTTATGCCACGTTCGCTCAAAAAAGGTCCGTATATAGACCCCAAACTGTTAAAAAAAGTGGAAAACGCACAGGAAACCCGGAGTAACAAGGTGGTAAAAACCTGGTCGCGTAGGTCCACCATCATTCCGGAAATGGTTGGCATTACCTTGGCCGTGCACAACGGAAAAAAATTTATTCCGGTTTTTGTCACGGAAGACATGGTAGGGCACAAGCTTGGGGAGTTTTCACCGACACGAACCTTCTATGGTCACTCGGGAGACAAGAAAACCAAGGTGAAGAAGTAATAATCGGAGAAAACCAATGGCGGATATACAGATCAAAGCGGTTTTACGATACGTACGAATTTCTCCTCAGAAGGTGCATGTGATCATCGGTGCGGTGAAAGGGCAGCCGGTTGAAAAGGCTGTTAACACACTGAGTTATATGCCGCAGAAGGCGTCATTCATTTTAAAGAAGATCATTCAGTCAGCCGTCGCGAACGCCGAGCAGCAGTCTGGTATCGATCTGGACAGGCTTATCGTTCGGAACGTCACGGCGGACCAGGGCCCCACCTTGAAGCGGTTCAGCGCCAGGGCGAGGGGGAGAGGCACCCGTATTCTCAAAAGAACTTGGCCTATC
>CAZTKB010000341.1:0-3505 GCA_964614125.1 uncultured Desulfobacterales bacterium
AATGGATTGCCTGTAACTAGATCTGAAAAACGTAACTTCCCGAGTCCTGTGGCCTGTGGCGGATGCCGCTATGGCCCACGGACCTGTAGGGTGCGGCGGGAAACGGCCGTGCCTCCCATTGCGGAAAGGGGAGCAGAATCGATCCGTGTGTCAACAACCGGACGCTGCCGCCTGCCGACAGTGCCCGGTTTTTTTTTGGCTGCTGGGCGACGTTGGTTTTCCGCTCCCCCTCTCAAAGTGGTCGGGAATCGGCAAGGAGGTGGTGTGTTGAACCTGATATGATACGATGCTTCCCGTTACTTTGGTATCTTCTTTCATTGCTTTGAAACTGACACGGAAAGGAAAATCATGATGAGAAATTCACTGGTCCGGATGTGTTCCCTTGGTTTGTTGGCCCTTTGTCTGTTGATGTTGCCGGGCTCCGGCGCTTTTGCAGCCGAGTCCAAAGATGTGATATTGGCCACCACCACGTCCACGGTCGATTCCGGGCTCCTGGATGTACTGATCCCCCTGTTCGAAAAGCAATCCGGTTTCCGGGTGAAAACCATCGCCGTCGGCACCGGGCAGGCTCTGGCCATGGGAGAAAAAGGGGAAGCGGACACACTGCTCTGCCATGCGCCCGCAGCGGAAAAGAAACTGGTTGACGCCGGCCAGGTGATCAATTACCAGCTAGTCATGCACAACGATTTCGTCCTGGTGGGGCCGCCGGAGGATCCGGCGGGCATCAAAGGCAAAAACGCGGCCGATGCCCACAAGGCCATTTCGGCTTCCGGTGCCGTATTTATTTCCCGGGGAGATGATTCCGGTACGCACAAAAAAGAGTTGAGCCTCTGGAAGGCCGCGGAGATCACACCGACCGGAAAACCCTGGTATCATGAATCCGGGCAGGGAATGGGCGCCACCCTTCTCATGGCTTCTGAAAAACAAGGATATACCCTTACGGACCGGGCGACCTATCTGGCCCAGAAGGCCAATGTCAAACTGGAGATTCTGTCCGAGGGAGACAAACCCCTCTTAAACATTTATCATGTGATGCAGGTTAATCCGGAAAAGTTCACCAAGGTCAATGCGGCGGGCGGCAAGGCGTTTGTGGAGTTCATGGTGGCACCGGAGACCCAGAAGATCATCGGTGAGTTCGGCAAGGAAAAATACGGCCAGGCTCTTTTCTTTCCGGATGCGGGAAAATGACCGTACTGGGGGAAGGACTCATTGAGGCCGTCTCCTTGTTGATTTCCCTGGATCCGGATGTCCTGGATATCACCTGGCGGACGGTCCATGTTTCCGGTACCGCGACGGCCATCAGTGTTCTGATCGGAATTCCTATCGGAACGGCCTTGGCCCTGAAACGCTTCCAGGGACGCGGGTTGTTGGTCCGCCTCATCAATTTCGGAATGGGAATCCCACCGGTGGTCGTGGGTCTGGGAACCTGGCTGATGCTGACCCGGTACGGACCGATGGGAATGCTGGGTTTGTTGTACACGCCCACGGCGATGATTCTGGCCCAGTCGATCATCGCCAGCCCGATTGTGGCCGGGTTCAGCATGGCGGCCGTTCAGTCCGTCAACCCCAAGTTGCGGCTGCAGATACTGTCTCTGGGAGTCACCCGGATCCAGTACCTGATGCTGCTGTTATGGGAGGCCCGGCTGGGGATCCTGTCTGCCGTGATTGCCGGGTTTGGAGGCGTGATCAGTGAGGTGGGGGCTTCCATGATGGTGGGCGGCAATATCCGGGGCTATACCCGCGTATTGACAACCGCCACTGTCCTGGAGGTGTCCAAAGGCAGGTTCGAACTGGCGACGGCCCTCAGTATCATTCTGCTGGTTCTGACTTTCGTGATTGTCGCCCTGCTCAGCTATTTGCAGCAGCGAAAGGCGGTTCCCTGATGGCGGCGGCACTGTCTGTCACGGAACTTCGGGTGATCGTGGGAGACAAAACGATCTTGGCCATTGACTCGCTGTCTCTGGAGCCCGGGGAGGTGTTGGCCGTGGTCGGTCCCAACGGGGCTGGAAAGTCCACCCTGCTTCAGGTCTTAGGTTTGTTGCGGGAGCCGGATACCGGGGTGGTCCGGATGGACGGCCAGGTGATTGGAAACGGCAACCGCCTGGCGGCCAGACGTCGGCTGGCGATGGTATTTCAGGATGCCTTGCTTCTGGACATGTCCGTTCAAAACAACATCGAAATTCCATTGCGGATCCGGGGAATTTCCCGAAAGGAAGCGTCCGTGGAAGCCCGGAAATGGATGGAACGGATGGGTATCCTCCACCTGGCGCGCCAGCGGGCACGCAGCCTGTCCGGGGGGGAAGCCCAACGCACCAGCCTGGCCCGGGCCCTTGCCTTGAATCCCGAGATCCTCCTGATGGACGAACCGTTTTCGGCGTTGGATTATCCGACCCGGAACACCTTGCTCTCCGATATTGCGGGCATATTGCATACCTCCGGAATGACAGCGGTTTTTGTCACACACGATTTTTCGGAAATACCGGCTCTTACCCGCGAAGTGGCCGTCTTGTATGAGGGAAAGATCGTCAAAAAAGGTGAAATTCATGCTATTCTGGGGGAGCAGGCTGTATCCGCCCGAAACTGGGCCCCCTGGGATGACCGTCCGGCAACGGGTTGAAAAACGTCCGTCATCCCGGTGGAAGGCGGCAGATGGTGTCGTCACAGGGGCAGGCATCGTCTACTTCATACGCATACAACAACCTCGATTCCTTTTCCCTTCTTTCCGGAGTTGTCGGCAGAAAACCGAACCGGTCGAAATTTTCCTCCATGTATTTTCTGGAAGGGATGGCTTCCAACCCGGATTTTAGAAGCTTCCCGGTTTCCCCGTCCAATATGTCCGCGTCCCGCCCATTGGTCGCAACCACGACCGGTATCTGGTATCCGGCCAAAAGGCGGGATGCTGCCAGGGCCGGACGATGACGGGTGATCAGCGAACCCGGCCCGTACTTCACGATCATACAGAAACGGTCGCGGATCCGTACCGCAAAATCCAGACGGATCACCGCAGCACGTGCATCCGCTTGAACCGTGAGATCCAGCCGGCTTTGAATTTCTGATTTGTCATACCCGAGGCTCTCGACCAGAATCCGGGCGACAGACTGGCGCAGTCTTTCATCATGCGTATCATCCACCATATCACCGGTGATAAAATCTGTGCTTTTTCCCATAATCAGATGATGTCCACCCATATTCCGATCCCTCCGGCTGGTTAACCTGGTGTGCCTGCCTCCGGATTCCCGAAGAGCTGAATCCAGTCTAGGCGGTCGATCGGTTGCAGTCAAGCTTCAAGCGGCCGCTATCTTTTGATTTGGTTGTTTTATTTTCAGATTGCCAACGGATGAAGATGTTTCCGTTTTTTTCAGCAAACGGCTTTTCTACCGGAACGGCGGGCAACTTCGGCTGTTTGCCAATCCGGGTAGCCGAAGTGGAAGTGGCTTGTCCCGCTTTTTATCCCCCCCACCCTGACCCTCCCCCACCAGTGGGGAGGGAAAAAAATGGTGGCCCT
>CAZTKB010000342.1:0-3498 GCA_964614125.1 uncultured Desulfobacterales bacterium
GGCACCCTTCTTTGCGACCTTTTCCTTGCGTTGGGATGGAATGAATTCTCCGGTTGCCTTGTCCAGTTTCCCAATGCAGACCTGTCGGTTCCTTGGTGCCTTCTTCTCCTTGTCCCAATAGCTCTCTACCGAATACACGTATGTAACGCCTGTCTTCTTGTTGTGATGGTAGACTTGGCTTGCCATGGTGAAGGCTCCTTTCATAGTTATAATTGGTACTTTATAACTATGTTTTTCCCCAAATGCAAGCCTTATTTTAATTTTTTTCCATCTGATTACAGAAGATTAGGTTAAAGCATAGTTACAACCTTTCGGGAAAATAGGGTTAATAGAACCATAAAAAGCCTAATATGCTGACTTGACCAAGAAAATTGATTGGGTTATATTCAGCGCCACCAATTGAGCGGCTCAGATACGTCTTTTCGCGCGGTTAATTCAGATTTGTCAGGCATGACTCGAAAACCCGACAGCATGATCATGCAGGTTTATACCCCTTCTCAGGACAATCAGCGGTTTCCCACGGAAAGACAGGCAGAACGGCGTAAGTTTTTACGGGGAAAGGACAAATCATGTCTTTGGACATGAGAACCGTTATCTTAGGCAACGTACTGAACGCCGTGATTTGCTTTCTGGTGATCGCTGTGTTGTGGCTCCAAAGCCGAGATCGGTTCGATGGAACCGGGCTTTGGGCTTGGGACTATTTTCTGCAGGTTCCGGCCCTATTGCTGATTGCTCTACGCGGAACCCTACCGGACTGGGCATCCATTACCTTGGCCAATACCCTGGCGGTGATCGGCACGGTATTGGGGTACGTCGGGTTGGAACGGTTTGTCGGAAAACCAACCCGACAATACCACAATATCGTACTGGTGGTGGTATTCATGGGTATCCATGGGTATTATTCCCTATTTCAGCCGGATCTGAATGTGAGAACCATGAACATAGCCATCGCATTGTTCATCGTCTTTTTTCAGTGCCTGTGGCTTTTATGGTATCGGGTTGATACGGGAATGCGCTCCATCACGTGGGGAGTGGGGCTGGTTTTCGGGGCATTTTCGGCAGTCAGCGTGGTCCGGGTTGTGGAGTTGCTGGTCAATCCCCGTTCAAAGGGGGATTTTCTCCTGGATAAATCCTTCGACCCCGGAATACTGATGGTCTATCAGATCTTGCTGGTTCTGCTGACATTCAGCCTGGTGTTGATGGTTTCCAAACGACTGATGAATGAGGTGCGTACCCAGGAGGAAAAATTTTCCAAGGCGTTTCATTCCTCTCCCTATGCAATTACCCTGACCCGGCTTTCCGATGGCAGAATCCTGGAGGTCAACCCTGGATTTGAGACGATCTCCGGATATACCAAGGCTGAGGTTCTGGGGAAAGATACGGAAAGCCTGCAGATATGGGAGGATCCCAAAGACAGGCGAATCGTGGTGAACGAGTTGGTTCAAAATGGCAAAATACGCGAGAAGGAAAACCGGTTTCGGAAAAAAGGGGGAGAATCGATCATCGGATTGATATCATCCGAAATCATTACCATTGGTCAAGAGAAATATGTATTGTCGAGCATCAATGACATTACGGAAAAGAAATCCCAGGAGTTCGAGCGGGAAAAGCTGATCCGGGAACTCCAGGACGCCTTGGGCCAGGTAAAAAAGTTAAGCGGCTTTTTGCCCATTTGTGCTTCCTGTAAAAAAATTCGGGATGATCAGGGTTACTGGAGACAAATTGAGGCGTATGTCCGGGAACATTCGGAAGCCGAATTCAGTCATGGCATCTGTCCGGAATGCGCCCGTCGGCTCTATCCGGAATACACAGCTGTCCAAGGTGTGAATTCGGTGGAAAGTGGAAAGATTGAAAGGAAAACCCCTCCGAATGGGGGAGAATTCCTAAATACACTGGGGAGGGATGCGGATGATGGATGCGAATGAGAGCTTTGAAAGCCGGCTTTATGCATCTCCGTCCATGGAGATTCTGAAAGACCCGGTGAAAGGGGATGTTCTGGGCAATCAACTGGGAAGCGTGCTGGTGGTGGACAATGATCAGATTATCCGGGAGTTTCTGGGTGATTTTTTCCGGGATGCCGAATTGCGGGTTGAGACGGCCGAGGATGGCCTGGAGGCTCTGGATAAACTGGAAACATTTTTTCCTGATCTGATCCTGATGGATCTGGTGATGCCTCATATCGACGGCCGGACACTTTGTCGGATAATCCGTAGCAAAAAACGTTTTGCCCGGACGCCGATCGTGGTGATTTCCGGCATTGCTTCCGAGGAAAGCGCCAATCTGGCGGAATTGGGCGCCGATATCTGTATCGGAAAATCCGGGTTTTCCGACCTTCGTATCATGATGAGCCGGATCCTTCATGACCCGGGCATGCTGTCGGATCCGAATCTCAAAAACCGGCTACTGGGTGTGAACGATCTGGCTCCACGAAAAATCACCCGGGAACTCTTGGAGGTCAACCGATTTTCAGCGGCGGTTCTGAACAGTATTACCAATGGCATTCTGACGATCAACACGGCCGGCCGGATTCTATACGCGAATCCGGCGGCATTGCGAATATTTTCCGTCACCATGGAGCAGATGCTGGGAGGAATGTTGTCCGAATGGTTTCCGGATCATTTTTGGTCAACCGGCTCGTTGGGATGTCATTATCCCGGGAATGTCACCGTGCGAATGGGGGATCGGATCCTGAATACCTGCACCGTGGCTGTCGAAACGGATGCAGAGGTCCGGGTGATCATTCTGGAGGATATCACGGAACAAGAGAAAGCACGGGATGCCTTGGAGCAGGCGAACCGGATTCTAGAACAGCATGCCCGGATCGATTTTCTGACAAGCACCTATAATCGGCGGCATTTCAGCGAACTGCTGGATCAGGAATGGGCCCGGATGAGGCGGGAAAAAGGAGTTCTGTCGCTGTTGGTATGCGACGTGGATTACTTCAAGGACTACAATGATTCGTACGGTCATGTGAAAGGCGATCAGTGTCTGCAGGCTGTTGCGGGTGCGCTCAAATCTGTTCTCCAGAGACCTTCCGACCATATCGCTCGGTACGGCGGCGATGAGTTCGTAGTTCTGCTGCCTGGCACATCTTTTGCCGGGGCTGTTGTAATGGCGGAAAAGGCGTTGGAAAAAATTAATGAATTATCCATCGAACATCGAGCGTCCCGAACCACCGACCATGTGACGATGAGCATCGGTGTTGCCCATGCGGTGCCGGGGGCCGGTTGTGCTTCCGCCGAGAAATTGCTGTCGCTGGCGGACAAGGCCTTATATGAAGCAAAGGATAAAGGCCGGAACTGTTTTGTTGTTAAAAAAACGGGGGAGTGATCACAGGATTCCGTTATCAGTTCCCTGTTCGGTAAGCACGGCCGGATCGCCGATTGGAAATCCACGACAGGCGGGGGAAAAATGAATCGGTACCGTCTTCTTTTTATTCTTCTGTTCCTATGGACGGGCATTTGCCTGGTGCTTTTCGACGGTTTGTATCGGACCGCC
>CAZTKB010000343.1:0-3494 GCA_964614125.1 uncultured Desulfobacterales bacterium
TGTCCTCTGCGGTTCAGGCAGGCAAACGGCGAAATTGCCCGCCGTCCCGGGGCGACCGATCCCGCTTTCCGGCCAAAAGGCTGAGAGCTCATCCGCTCCGCTCTTGGGGGCTGCGGAGGGGGGGAGTAAAAGCGGGAGGATCACGGAGTCCTGCCAGAAAACCAGGGTTCCCTCAAAGTGTCGCTTCCCGCCAGGGATGCGGCGCAGGTAATCCGGAGTGATTTTCTGATAGAAAAGATTGAGATAGTCCGGTGAGTGGACAATAAGGTCGGATGAGCTCCGGGGGAGGACGGGAATAAAAAGATGGGTATTTCTCTTCCCGAAAAGGAATCCGGGAAGAGAATCTACATACCACGATAAATGATCAGCGGTTCATTGTCCAGTATACCAGGTAGTCAATATTGGTTTGGTTCGCGGCTGTCAGATCTCCGGCATTCAAGGTGACGGCGGTGAAATGAACCCCGTTTTCGGACTGAATCGTTTCCATCCGATTGATTCGTTTGGCCAAAGTTTCTCCGCGACTGTAGCCGTCTTCATCTTCGAGCACAAAAAATCCTCCGGACGTGTGACGTTCCATCATATCCAGGATTTTCCATCCCCAGGTGGTTTTTTCCTGGAGATCTCCGGACCAGGTGTTACTCTGGAACCATCGGAGACCATGGGTGTTCCATCCATAATCCATTAACAGGTCAGACTTCTCGATATTGTTGTCATAGAGAGGGCTGATCATCAGAATTATCGGGAACGATCCCAGTTTTTTCGAGAAATCGGAAAAGATGTCCACATGGATCTTCTCGCCCCCCATCAACATATCAAAAAACCGGTCATAATCATTATTGAGGATGTTCTCCCAATCGTATCCCAGAATGGACATTTCTCCATAGATTCCGCCTGCTGATATCTGCATGGCTTCGGGATGTCGGTTTTTGTCCAGGCTCATCCAGGACGCCAGAGCCTCCATGAAATAATTCAGTTCCTGGAGATATACCGTATCCCAGGGTAACGGTTGTTTATATTTTCCTTCCAGGCAATAACTGGCTTTTTTGTCAGTGAACAACCAATCCGGACTGGCCTGAATGTAAGATCCTCCGTTGAAATATATTCTCAGAACGCACTGCAGTCCGGCGGATTTGACTGCCTGGATGTATTTTCCAAGAATATCAAAACTGAATTGATTGTCTTTCGACTCCAGATCGAACCAATGGACCACTAAATTGACATATTGAATACCGAATGAAGCGAATTGGCTCATCCTGGGCGCAAACCAACCCTGCAGGGAGTCTTCCGTCAGAGGGGTTACCGTTTGGAAAACACCAACCCCGCCAGAAAAATTACCAACAGAAATGGGATCGGGAAGGGGGGTTGGGTCAGGCGTCGGTTCCGGGGTCGGTTCGGGCGGGGTTGTCTTGGTGGTTCGAGGGGGCTTGGTTTTTCCCTTGGCGGCAGCATCCACCTGCACAACGGTCAGGCAAAAAAACGAAAAAATCAGAATTAAACAGGTTGCAATACGGAAAACAGAATTAACGAAATGAAATGGGGTGATACGATGAAGGGAATTCATGAGCCGGCCTCCTGGGGTAAATCCGTACGAAAGATTCACCACAGGTGCCATCTTTCGCCCGGCAGCCCTGCTACCGTATTTCCGTATGGAAACATAGGCCAGAAGCTTTGCGTCCCACTCTTTCGAATGGTTTGCCGTTATCAGACGAATAAAAAATATAAAATACTTCATTTTTACTTTATCCCTTTTTGCGGAAATGTCAACAAAATACATTTTTTGCGGCCTGAAAACATGGAATCAGGGATGTTTATTCGACCTTAGTAGATCAGCCTGTTCCGAAGCAAACGGATCTCATCGCATTCCTGGATCCTGTTGCCGATCCTATGTTGGTATGATATGATTAAAGCTTATCTGTGGTATGAAAAAAATGGAGAACGATGGAAAAAATCA
This sequence comes from uncultured Desulfobacterales bacterium, assembly GCA_964614125.1. Classification (GTDB taxonomy): domain Bacteria; phylum Desulfobacterota; class Desulfobacteria; order Desulfobacterales; family Desulfatirhabdiaceae; genus UBA4064. The sequence continues at coordinate 1,952 of CAZTKB010000343.1, forward strand.
GACTGCCGAGGGACGGAATCATTCACATCGGATGGCTGGTGAATGGGCACGATGAGCCCCCTGTTTCCGATGTGCGGATCGTTTTTCAGGACCGGATCGTCCGGGATGTCTTAACGGATGTCCGCGATGTGTCTGAAGTGGAAGATTCGGGAAGAGATCTTCCCGTGCTCGATTATTCCACGTGCACGCTGATGCCGGCCTGGATCGACTGCCATGTACACCTGACCATGTCCGGGACCGTTGATCCTGAGATACGAAGATCCCAGATCGATTTGGACTACCCGGAAGCTTCGGCCTCGATCGCCACTCACCTGCAGGACCATATGCGATATGGCATTGCGGCGGTACGGGATGGAGGGGATCCGCAAGGGCACAACCTGCGATTTACACACGGTTCGACTTGCCCACCGAAACAGGATATAGTGATTCGGGCAGCAGGAAAAGCATGGTATCAGAAGGGGCGTTACGGAAAACTTATCGGCCGGTATCCGGCACCCGGACACTCGCTGGCCAACTCTGTCTCGGCTGAATTTGAACAAATGGATGATCTCCACCCGGATCATGTCAAAATCGTCAATTCGGGACTGAACAGTTTGACCACCTTTGGAAAGGAAACCCCTCCGCAGTTCTCATTCGAGGAACTGACGGGGGCTGTTCGGATGGCAAGGCAGGCCGGAATCCCGGTCATGGTGCATGCCAACGGGGTGGAGCCAGTCCGGATCGCTGTCCAGGCTGGATGTACCTCCATTGAACACGGCTTTTTCATGGGCCCGGACAACCTTCGCCTCATGGCAGATCGGATGATTTTCTGGACACCAACCGCGGTTACCATGAAAATGTATGGCGAGTATTTGAAAGCGGGAAGCATCGAATCCGAAACCGCCCACCGGAACTTGGAACATCAGTTGACACAAATGGCCCTCGGTGATCGATTTGGAGTACCCATGGTACTGGGGACGGATTCCGGCAGTCTGGGGGTTTTCCATGGCCGGTCGGCGGTCGAGGAATTCAACCTGATGCGGGAAGCCGGGATTTCCGTTTCTCGGGTGGTTCGATGCGCCACGTTTCATGGAAGCCGATTGCTTCAAATTCCGGATTTGGGAACCGTTGAACCGGGGAAAAGGGCTGCTTTCACGGTCTTTGACGGCCATCCCGAAAAATTTCCGATCCACGCGGACGCCATTCGAGGACTGTCATGACTATAGACAACTCCCATTCGACCACCATTCATCACGGTAGAATTTTCCGGCTGAATTCTGAAAAGATCTTATTACCGAATGGAAAGCGCACCACTGTTGATATCATCCGGCATCCCGGGGCCTCTGCGATGGTTCCGGTTCTTGCGAACGGAAATGTGATTCTTCTGAACCAGTATCGGTATGCGGCCGGCGGTTATATCTGGGAAATTCCGGCCGGGACGTTTGACGGAGCAGAGGAACCTCTGGCCTGTGCGAAACGGGAATTGGCCGAAGAAACTGGATATGCCGCGGATGTCTGGCGACCGTTGGGGGTTATTACCCCGGTTCCGGGATATTCAGATGAG
>CAZTKB010000344.1:0-3482 GCA_964614125.1 uncultured Desulfobacterales bacterium
TTGCCTCCGTACGGGAAAGTCTCAATCCCCTCAAGGCGGGGCAATAATTCCGAGCTCTGGGGGATGCGGCTTCTACGACCGGGGAAGATTGTCTCAATCCCCTCAAGGCGGGGCAATAATTCCGAGAGCGGGTTAATTATTAAATGAAAATTCAGGATGTTTCAAGTCGTTTTCCGCAGATCCCCCCCAAAAATCGTGTCCGGAAAATTTTCGATGTAGAAAATCCTATACAAAATTGCTATAATATCTTGAAAATATTAAATAAAAAATTTCCGCAGATGAATTTTGAACTACAATCCAATAACATATTAAAAACATTGATAATAAACGATTTTTGGAGAAATATTCCCATGATCTTAAAATCATCTGCGGAAAATTCCCCTCCTAAGCCAAGGGTTGGCCCTATTACAACAATAGATCGACAGGATATCGGGAATGGGTGGATTGTTTTGAAGGGAAGCCATCGGTTCTCAGGAGGGCATTCCTATACAACTCGATACCGTTGTACCTGCGGGGGATCGCCTATGCCGGAATATTCCATTTTCCAGATGCAGTCTTTGGACAGAAAATAATACCGGACGGAATCTTCGCTGGCATCGATGCAGTCTTCGATACGGTATTTCATTTTCAGATACTGTTTTTCCGTCAGACCGGGGCATTCAAAAACGGATTTCTGAACTCGCATGCCATATTTTTTGAGGATTTTGACGGTCCGATACCGAACGCGGTCATCCACAATGTCAAAGCATACCAGATAGAACATCATTTATTTCTCCCACACAAATGGTTCATAATTCATTTCCGGATTTTCCAGGTAATGCCCGAAACGTTTGACTTGCTGGTAAATCAGCCAACGATAGGTGATATGTTTTTCCATCGGCGGGTAATACACCTTGCGGTTCATCATTTGCTCGTAAGCGGCGATAAAAGTCCGGTTTACCCCAGGCTTCATTTCCACCGGCCGATTTTGTTTCATGTCATCCTCGTCGGCGAAATCCTTTCGGCTAGGCGTTCGGTAGATGAAATCATCAGGGGTGACAAGCCGTTTGTTAACCAGGCCCAGTACCATTCGATCGCCTAGAAAGGCCCTGTATTCTTCCACCAAATCGCAGGCCAGAGACGGCCTGCCGTAATCGATTTCATGCAATGCGCCCAGGTATGGGTCCAAACCACAGGTTTTGATGGCAGACAACACCTCATTGGTAAGAAGGGTATAGACAAAAGACAATAAGGCGTTGATTGGGTCGAGCGGGGGTCTTCGGTTCCTGCCTCGGAATGTGAAATCGTTGTTCCGGATCATTTCCGAAAATGCCTGAAAATAAATGTTTCCGGTAACGCCCTCGATCCCTCGGATTTGTTCCATATTTTCGTTTTCCGGAATTCGACCCCGCAGGGACTTCAGCTTGACACCTGCTGTCAACAGCGCAGGGGATTGGTATTGCCTTCCCCGCATCACCATCAGCCGGTACATGTTGTCAATTTTTCCGCTTACGATTTTTCCCGCCACTGCGGTCGCAAAACTTTTGTTACCCAGACGTTCGTACTGGCTCATCCGGCGGATGACATGTTTGTGCTCGTCGATAGCCAGGCGGGCACGAAAACGTCCGGTCGGGGTCAAAAAAATCGTCTCGATCCGATTCTTGATCAGGTAGTCGACCACTTGGCCGCTCATGGAAACGTAACCGATGAGAATCAGTTTTTTCAATCCATCGGCGGGAATATGGGCCGTTACGACGTTACCGTTGACGACTTTCAGGGTTTCCCCTTCTCGCCTGAGATAACTGCCGGTTTCCATCACGTAAACGGATTCTGTCATGTGGGGGAATCCTGAAAATAAAAGCTGGAACAACCAATCCGTTCCAGAATATGGGATGATTCATTGCCGTTGTTCTGAAACGCCTACATAAATTTATGTACAATGGTAATGGCCAACTTCAGATTTTCCAATGCACTTTGCAGGTTTTCGATCTTTTCGGATTTCGGGCCAGCTTGGAATTGGTCGTTTTCGAGATGTAGCAAAGGGTGAGCATAGGTGGTGATATTCTCAAACCGGCACAGGTCACCCGTGAACTGAGTAAGGGAATGAATACGTTGGCATCCCATCGGACCTCCCCGCACTCGGCTCAGCTTATAATCAACCTGATGTTGGTTATAATCGGGCTGGTCGGCCAGCAGCATATGCAGAACGGATTTCCGGCGGTTCAAAAAACCCAGGGTCTGGTACAGCACCTGAATTTCCCATTTCGACAGGGTGTTTTTGCTGTGGCAGGAAGCGATAATCTGAGCCAGCGGGGGACAGCATTGCTCCAGGCGATACACCTCGGGCCAGGATTCCGCAAACTCGCGGATACGGGGATGCATAATGACGGGCGCCGAGGCCGGTCCCGGCCCTGTCTCCATAGTGATGGCTTCCGGAGAAATCGGACGAATTCCGGTCAGAAATTTCAGCTGGGAATCCACGGTTCGGTCATGACATTGCACAAACCAGGAATGTTTGCCAGTGGATCGGTGAATTCCAAGAGGCAGCTTGACGAGATTGCCATACCCTTTTCCGGATAGGTGATCCTGTTTGGGGAACACTTCCAGGTTGAAGGTAGAGACATCAGAGGCGACGGATAAACGAATTTGCTCTAAGAACCGGCGCGCTGATGCGGCCGGTATCGGGGATTCAAAGCAATACCAGAAATGAAAGCCTTTTCCGCCGCTGAATTCCAGGATCGGGGGCATCCCGGCATCTTTGGATATTTCCAGAACCCGTTTCACGATATAATCCCGTTCCCGTCGGACCAGGGATGCATCGCCTGCGGGGAGCCTGGGGGAACGGTATTTCTGTACCAGATCCATGTCCAAAACCGCCGTCCGTACGCTGGAATCTGATCGGAGGATGTAAATTCCATAGGTCACCCGCCCCAGGATATGGTCTTCCGCGTCTTTATACTCCAGCGGCCGTTTTACAGGAATATATCCTTGCTTTTGCTCCGCATGATCGGCCCATTGCCGGGCAAAACAGTCTTCGCGTCCGGAAAACAAATCCATAAACCGCATGATTTCCAACTGCCTGGCCCGCATGCTCTCAAAGGGTGCGGCAACCCCATCCGCATCCATTTCGGATTCGCTGGGGGCTGTGGATCGAACCAGACTCAGGCATGACCGATATTGTTCGGCATCCAGATGATGTTTTGCCGAAATAATCAGACGTGCAGCCTCCTTACGTCTACCCAGAATCGAAAGTAGCTCGATGTGATCCAACCAGGCCTTGGTCATTCCAGGATCCAGTTGGTGAATTCGTTGGAAAACCGAATCCGCCACATCCAATTCCCCGGCGATCTGGGCAAGTTCCGCCCATTTCAGCAACTGTTCGGCGGAAAGATTGCCCCATGTCTTTTCCTGCCGGAGAAGTTGAACACAGCGCTCGGGATCTGTTCCCCGGATGATTTCATCTTCCAGGCGGGACAGCAGCAGGGAGTAATCGATTGCCGTAT
>CAZTKB010000345.1:0-3426 GCA_964614125.1 uncultured Desulfobacterales bacterium
AAGGCTGTCACCGGCGGAGATGGATCGGGACGTACGGCAACAGGATGTTGGATAAGGAGGCTGGAGCCTGAACCGTTCTTGCGGTTATAATAACACCCTCCACTTATCCGATCGCCTGCTTGACGATCCCCAGCAACTTGTCCCGGTCAAACGGTTTGTGGATATAGGCTACCGCGTCCTTGACCGCGTGCTGGCCGGCAAGGCCGGTGATCACGATGATCGGAATTTTGCGGAGATCCGGTTCTTTGGACAGCTTGCGGTAAAACCGGCTGCCCCATTCCTGCGGCATTTCCAGATCCAGGGTAATCAGATCCGGTGATTCTTTCTGTACCAGTTCCATTGCCTGCAGGCCGTTGGAGGCGCAGCAGGTTTCGTAACCATTGTCCTGAAACAGCGTGGTCAGATATTTGACAATCACCGGATCATCGTCGATGACCAGAATTTTTTTCGGCATGGCATTTCCCTCCGTTGGATGATCAGCAGGATGTTCGTTCAGCGCCAGGGATGGCATTCCCCGCACATGACCGGTCCCTTTTTCTGTGTTTCGTGGCATCCCTTGCAGTTCCGATGAAAGGCTTTCATGAGTCCAGGGGTGTTTCCTTCATCCACCGAGGTGTGGCAATCGGAACAGGAACGGTCCTCCGAAGATTCATTTTCTTGCTTCACACCGTTCTCGTAGACATGATGGCATTCGGAGCAATCCTCAATGCCGGCCTTTTCATTGTGGGCGTCATGGGGAAAAAGAGCCGGAGACCGCTGGGGATTGCTGAAAGACTGGTTGTCGACAACCACCATGTCCTCCTGGGAATGGGAGATCATGATCCCGCCGGTGAAAACCAGCATCACGATCAGGATGGTTCTGGCATAACGGCTCATCGTTTTCTCTCCTTCATCGGTTATTCCGGTTTTTCCATGACTTCGTAGAGAATGTCGCTGATGAACTTGACGTCCATTTCCAGGCCGTAGTGGTGGTTGATATCTTCCAGACCGCTATGGCAGTTGTGACAGGGCGCCACGAGGGTGGTGGCGCCTCGGGTTTTGGCGTCGAACAGCTGGTCCGCCTTGACCCGGTTACCGGTAATGCGCGCCATTTTATAGGGAGGACCGCAATTGATGACACCTCCCCCGGCGCAACAGCAGTAGTTGTGTTCCCGGTTCGGATGCATCTCGATAAAATTTTCGCAGATCTCGTTGATCACATATCGCGCTTTTTCGTGCAACCCCCTGCCGCGCACGACATTGCAGGGATCATGAAGCGTGACCGGATCGGTGTATTTTTTCGCGACCTTGATCCGGCCTTCCTTCAGCATGTCGTAGTAAAATTCAATGGCATGAACGATGGGGATGGGCGGCATGCGCCAGGAGAGCCAGCGGTTGCCGGTATCGTATACGGAGCGAAAGGCGTGTCCGCATTCCCCCATGACGATTTTTTTCACTTTCAGCCGGATGGCGGTTTCAAAATGGGCTTTTTTGATTCGCCCCATCATCTCTGCGTCACCAGTGAACATGGCCATATCGCTGTTGTCCCATCCCGGGGTTGCCGGCATGGTCCAGTCGACACCGGCGGTATGAAGAATGACGGCTGCCTGATACAACAGTTGGGCCTGAAACTTGGGCTCGGGGCCGATCACGGAATACATGATATCCGCCCCCTCTTTTTCCAGGGGAATGCGTAATCTGGGTATTTCCGATCGGGCTTCCTCTTCCTGCCACTGGAGCGTGTCCGGCCATTCGTCTTCTTTCACCCACATCTGGTTCAGGGTGGCCGAATGGCTGTGGGCCGTGGCCTGAATGTACTGGGGAGTCATTCCCAGGAGGTGGATGATCCGGCGGACCGTGGCCATCAGATAAGCGATATCGATACCAAAGGGGCAGTACATGGAGCAGCGCTTGCAGAGATTGCACTGGGTATGGGCAATTTCTGCGGCCTGTTTCATGAATTCCACGGATACACGGCCTTTTTTCCGAAGCATTTCCCACAGAGTCTGTTTGACCTTTCCCGCAGGAGAAAAATGGGGGTCGTTGTCATGAGACAAATAATAATGGCAGGCTTCCGAACACAATCCGCAATGGGCACAGGTGTCAACATACACCTGAAGCCTGGCGCCGCATTCCACCTGCAGCACCCGGTTGATGACAGCGGTGATTTGTTCCTGGGTAAGCCTGGCAGCGCCGGTTTCGATTCCTTCATCGAGTATTTTTTCTTGAGTTTTCACTTCCGAGTGAGACATGTAGGAAACCTCCCTTGGAGAATCCCGTTCGGGGAAAAGATCATCACCAGTCCTTGACATAACGGACTCCGCCGAATTCGGAGCCGGTATATGCCCGGGTAAAAGGCGCGAACAGCATATGTACCAACCGGGTGAACGGGATCGCCATCAACATGATTTCCCCGCTGACAATGTGAAGAATCATGAAAAACGGATATTGGAACCACTGGTGATAGGCGATGAATCCGGTGACAAAGGGCGCGGCCACAATGATCAGGATGATGTAGTCGGAAGTTGATGTCAAAAACCGTACTTCCGGTTGTTTTTGCCGGCGGATCCAGAAAAACACACAGGATGCGATCACGATGAGTGTCATGACATCCGCCAGTGCGTCAGGCAGCGCCCAATACCGGATATTCCAGGCTTCGTCCCACAACGCGATGTGGGACAGTAAAAAGATGGGGGTTAGGATCAGACAGATGTGAAACAGAAAGGTGACGGTGGTCAGTACCGGATGGTTCCGCATATTGACCGGCCCGAAGGGGATCAGCCAGTTTCCGATGGATCGCAGCGCGTATTTGAGGCTGATATAGCTGAAAATGAAACTTTCCTTGCGGCGAACCAGCCAGAGCATGTGGATCAACCGGAAGAGGCATCCGCCGATGAATACGATAAAGGCGATCCATGCCATAGGGCCGGACACGAACCAATGGATGTCATGCATAAAAACTCTCCCTGTGAAAAAGGTGAAGGAGAAGATTCTGAAATCTTGACCGGGATTTCTATCGGGTTATCCGAGATCTGTCAGGGGGATGACCCTCCGGTAATACACACCGTTTTCGACGGTTCTCAGCAGAAGCCGCCCGCCGTCTGGGCTGAAAACAGGAGGCCAAGCGTTTTCACAGGAAAAATTCAACATCCGGTCATTGAGCGCGAACCCGATTTTTCCATCCTTTTCCATTTTGACGGCTACCTGGCTTCCATCCGGACTGAAAACCGGTTTCCAGACCATATCGAACGTGCTTCTCCACGGTTTTCCATCCACCACGATCGACCAGTTTCCATTGTCCTTGATGATACCGCCGATCCGGGCACCATCCGGGCTGAATGTGACGTCTGTCACCAATTCTCCGGCAGTGTAGCTCCAGGGGACATCGTCGACAGCCACGGTCCATTTGCCGAACGAGGGGGAGACAATGGCTGCCAGCCGGGCGCC
>CAZTKB010000346.1:0-3412 GCA_964614125.1 uncultured Desulfobacterales bacterium
AACTGAGCGGAGGCCAGCAACAGCGGGTGGCCATCGCTCGGGAATTGGCGATGATGCCGAAAGTCATGCTGTTTGACGAAGCGACCAGCGCGCTGGACCCGGAAATGATCGGAGAGGTACTGGAGGTTATGAAAAATCTGGCCCGGGAAGGAATGACCATGGTGGTCGTCACCCACGAAATGGGGTTTGCCCGCGAAGTCGGTGACTGGGTCATTTTTATGGAAAACGGCCGGATTGTGGAAGGAGGTCCTCCGGACCAATTTTTCCGGTCTCCTCAGGAAGAACGGACCCGGATGTTTCTCAGCCAGATTCTCAAAGCAAACTAAATACCGGATCTGTCCATAGGATGGTACCTATTTCACGAAAAAAACCCATATTCACCCGGTTGGATGCGGTTATTTTTCTGGCGGTCACGGCAACGGTCTTCTATATCGGCTACCGGATCACCGTGGGCCTGCATTACCAATGGAACTGGGCGACAATTCCCCAATACCTGTTCCGCCGGGATGCAGACACCGGAGGATGGGTGCCGAACCTGTTGATGCAGGGATTGTTCACCACCATTCGTCTCAGCATCTGGGCCACTCTCCTTGCCACGGTCCTGGGTACAACCGCCGGTTTTTTTCGAATCAGTTCCAGCCTGTTCAAACGTCTGCTGGGCAGAGCTTTTGTGGAACTGGTTCGGAATACCCCGCCACTCGTCCTGATCTTCATTTTCTATTTTTTCGTGAGTGACCAGATCATGCCGATTCTGGGAGTGGATGACTTTGCACGCAATGCTTCTGAATCAACCCAGCAAATTCTTACGTTTTTTTTCGCCCCTCCCCGTTTTTTTGCAGCATTTATTTCCGCGACCCTCACCGTAGCTGTTTTTGAGGCAGCCTATATTGCTGAAATCGTTCGGTCCGGTATCCAGTCCATCGAAACCGGCCAATTCGAGGCAGCCCACGCCCTAGGGCTATCCTGGCGGCAGAAAATGCAACACGTGATACTCCCTCAGGCCCTCCAGCGCATTCTGCCACCGCTAGCCGGACAGTTTATTTCCACCATCAAGGATTCCGCCATCGTATCGGTCATCTCCATTCCCGAACTCTGTTTTCAGGGAATGGAACTGATGGCCGCTACCTATCTGACTTTTGAATGCTGGATTACCATCACTGTCATGTATCTGCTACTGACCCTCAGCCTGGCGTTGGCCGTTGAACGTCTGGAAATCCGCCTGAAACGCCGGGGCGGCTCCAGCGGGCCTCCGGGTTCGGTCCGATGAGCAATCACCATTCCAGGGAAAATCTGTTGACAAGCGAACATGAGATTGGTCATATCCACAAAACACTTCTTCGTACCCAGCCGACCATCGCACATGGACGGCAGTACCATGGAGATCCACCACCCAACAGGAGGAAATGTATGAAACGGAGATCATCGCTGTATCTGTCAGTCGCCGCCCTTTTGCTGACCTTTTGCCTGATCATTCCGGCTGTCGCCGGAGACACGCAGAACAAACTCATCGCAGAAAGCACCTTAGAACAGATCATGAAACGCGGTGTGTTGAAGGTGGGTATGTCCACCTTCGTTCCATGGGCGATGAACGACAAGAACGGACAACTGGTAGGTTTTGAAATCGAAGTGGCCAAACGCCTCGCCAATGACATGGGTGTAAAGGTCGAATTCGTACCCACCAAATGGGCGGGTATTATCCCCGCGCTGCTAACCGGCAAATTCGATGTCATCATCGGTGGCATGGGCATTCGCCCGGACAGAAACTTGAAGGTCAACTTCACGATTCCCTATGATCACACTGGTCAGGCCCTGGTGGCCAACAAACAACTGGCCGCCGGATTCAAAACCCTGGAGGATTTCAACCGCCCGGATGTGACGATCGCTGTTCGGCTGGGATCGACCGCCGTGACCGCGGCCAAACAGTTTATGCCCCAAGCCAAACTGACCATGTTTGACGACGAAGCCCAGGCATACCAGGAAGTCATTAATGGCAAGGCACACGCGGTTGTCGGGTCCGCTCCGACCCCAGCCTTTCAGGCCCTGAAATATCCCGACGTCCTGTTTCTCCCTATAGACGGAACCTTTACCAAGGAACCGATCGGTTTTGCAGTCCGGAAGGGAGATTTTGACACGGTCAATTATTTCAACAACTGGATCACCGTGGTCGAGGCTGAAGGCTGGCTTAAACAGGTCAAACACTACTGGTTTGAAACCAAGGAGTGGGAATCGTCTGTTCAGTGATCCAAATGTGACCTGATTCTTTCTCCCCATTCTTCCAGGACCCGGTTTCCGAAAATAATTCCGGAAACCGGCCACCCTTGGAGAAACCGTCCTTATGCCCTATGATACCTTTCAAAACATCACGTTGCAGCAACTGGAAGCCCTGCTGCACTTGGTCTCGGAACGCAGCTTCAGCCGGGCGGCCTCCCGGATGTGCCTTACCCAGCCTTCCTTGACGAAACACATTCAAAAACTGGAGGAAGCCATCGGGTCCCGGGTGGTTCATCGTGAAAACCCGGGGATCACCTTAACTCCGGAAGGAAAGGTGGTTTTTGACTTGGCCCGCAAGACTCTGGCTCTTCGGGAAGAAGCCAAGACCCGGATCATCCGGCTGCAAAATCCGGAAGCCGGAGTGATTCACTTATGCGCCAGCACCATTCCAGCGACCTACATCCTACCACAGATTCTGGCCGCCTTTACCAAATCCCACCCGGGGATCCACACCCATCTGGTCAGCACCAACAGCGATGAAGCCATTGAAATGGTTCTCGCCGGTGCCTGTGCGATCGGATTTGTCGGAAAACCCCCTGAAAGCCGAAAGCTTTCGGGTACTCCTTTTGGGCATGATTGCCTGATCCTGGTTCTTCCACGATCTTTCCCTCAGGCATCCGTTTTCTCCATTTCTCCCACAGCCCTGTTTCAGATCCCCTTCATCATCCGTGAAAAAGGTTCTGCAACCCGGGAAACCCTGGACCGCTATCTCCGGGAACAGGACGGCCGAACCATTTCAGATATGAACGTGGTGGCGGAATTGGGCAGCTCCGAAGCAATCAAGGAGGGTATCATCGCCGGACTCGGTGCTTCCGTGCTTTCCGCGTACGCAGTTGCCCGGGAAATCCGACAGGGAATCGTATCCGCCATTCCCATCGAGGGATGGAACATCGAACGGGATCTCTTTCTGGTCCACCGGAAAAAGCTGGTGATTACCCCTCCTATCCAGACCTTTCTGGATTTTGTCAGTTCCTTTCCCATTGCCGGGTAGGCATTCTATATCAGACGATTTCCCCGACTACCCCCCTAACTCCTGACAATTACCCACACATACGCCCATGATACGGGCCATGTTTGAGGTAGGGGAGAAGGAAGACAACCATCGCAACAGCGGGTTCAAGTCGCTGTATGCCTCGCCATA
>CAZTKB010000347.1:0-3404 GCA_964614125.1 uncultured Desulfobacterales bacterium
CCTGACAACCACTTAATCCCAGATCACTTCGGTCAAATAATTTCGGCCGTAGCAATATATAATTCCATATTCGGTAACTTTTCTGCTAACTGGATGGTTTTAGGAGATCTTCCACTGTGATTAAAATTGACCGGTTAATCTTTGAAAGCCAGACCCCCGAATGGGCCATCGACCTTCTGGCCAAGCCCCACCAAATCAAGTGGCCCTCGCAGGTTTCGGATTTGCGGGATCTCCGGGATGAGTTGCGTTCCCGGCTCAGTTCGGATTTGTTCGACCTGTTTTGCCTTTCTCTTGCTGCTCATTTTTTGCTGTCCGGAACCCAACGGAACCCAGAACACATGGAATTCCTGGGTAACCCGGGGCTGCTTCCGGAAGAGATTTTTACCTCCGGCAGATCCTGGAGGTTCGCCGAAGCTCCTGTCGTCAGAGGTGGGCAGGCGGAAAAAGTCTCCTTTCTGGTAGGACAATTTCCGTCTGATATCCTGGGAAAAAGTTGGCCGGACTGGATGGATGACCATTTGGACGTATCCAGTTCTTCCGCCATTACTGACGCTTTCCAGGCAGCCCTTGCTTGCTCGAAGAAACCCTGCAACCTGTATACGTTTGCCTTGCTGCCGCCTAATGCGAAAATGGATATCGGGGGAAGATCTCTGGGGCTTTCTATCGCGTTGGCTGCCTTGTCCGCCCTCACGGGAGAGCCGACCATTAAGGGGTTATTGGCGACAGGAGATGTGAGCCCCGATCCCCCTTTTAAAATCCGGCCCGTTTCAGAGATTGAGGTCAAGAGTGATTTGGTCTGCCGTGGAGGTTACCGCCTGTTTTTGATACCCGATACCGGAACAAATACAGGTCAACCTTCCTCTACCATTCCCATCCAGCCTGTTTTGGATCTCCGGCAAGCCTGGTTTTTGGCACGGTTATATTCTCCGGAATGGAAAAAAGACCTCGTTTTGATGACTCATATCCCGCATGATCCCAAGCTTCTTGCCAACAATTGCCTGGATATCCATGTGGATCTGTTGGAACGGCTTCTGGATTGTCCGGAAATGAGGGATCTGGTCCGGCAAATGATCCAGGACCAGGATTGTGTTCAGACAATCATTTCAAAATTGGACAATTGCTACCGCTTCAACGTCAAAGAGCCCAGAAAAGCGGCTGTCTTACGTACCATATTTTCACAGGAAGAAGATTTTTCCTCCCTGAAAAACCGGTATCCGATCATGGCATTCCAATGGGCGGTATTGAATCTGAAACATGCCAATCATTGCGGAGACAATGCAACGAGCCGTTATTGGAAAGAGCAGGCAAACGAACTTCAGCAGGAATGCAGGACCACAAAACCCCAGGACTATTCCCATTTCTTAAACAATTTGTGCGTATCCCTCCATAATACCTATACATTCCATCCCGATCCTCCTGTGGAATTTATGGAAGCTTTACAGGAGGAGGAGCGATGTTCTCGAGGCACGATCAACGAGGTATTGGGTTCCATGTATGGCACCCTGGCTCAGAATTATGCATTCTGCGGCCCGGCATGGCTGAAGCAAGTCGTCCAGTATGTCAATCTTGCACAGGACCTGTTCGGCCAGGGGGAGGTATTGGAAAGTCGAAAAGATTGGATTCGGGAATATTCCTACCTGGTATATGCTTTTCTGGATGCGAACCACATCCGGAAAGCGCGCACCGCTTTATGGAACTATCTGGATATTCAGGACTGGTCTGGTTTACCGGCTTGGGAACAGATGCAACGGTATGAACAAGGCGCGCTGGCACGCTACCTGGCCGATTCCAGCAGCCGGAAAACAGTTGCAAAAGAAATGGATATCGCGGGGAAGCTATTGCGCGAAGTATCTCCGGAAAGTTTCCAACCCGACCACCCCAACCAACTGATCGCCTGGAATTTCGGCCGGCTGTCATGGGTCCTGGGAAATCTGCCACTGGCCGGACAATGGTTGGAAACCTCCATCCGCTTATGCCAATGCAGCAATGAAACCATAGCGGTCATGACACTGCTTCCGCTGAGTGGATTGCATCGGGCCGGGCTGCTCACCGAAGACCATCGGAAGATTTTCGAACATACAAAAGAGAGCGTCCGCTCCTCCTCTTTCCTTAACCAAGAGCATTTCAAGGAGTTAATGGCGGGGCCGGTTGAAAAGGTTTTGACCATGGTGTGGGAGGATGCCGGGAGGTTTTTTCCATTTTCTTCCCGATAATTACGGGCGCCTTTTTCCGTGTCATCACCGCGAAATCGGGGTTCACAGCCGTTTTCCGGCGGCCTTGCCTGCCACATGCCGAAGGTTTTCGCCATCGCGCGAATGATAACGGAGAGGAAGTGTACAAGGTTCCCTCAGGATAGCTGGTTTTGTCCCGGGATAAAGCCGGTCATGAATTGCATCAACGGTGTCCGCAAGGGTTTTACAAGGCCTGGATACGCTTTCATCCGTTGTAAAAACAACTTGGCGGTCTCCAGTGTTCCGGAAATTTTTGCCGTGGATTTTTCATCCGCCAACGCTACATTGATTTCCAACTCTCCATCTTTGTAAACGTGAATCCGCCATTCCATCTCCAGATACTGAACAAAATCCATCCGGTCCAGGAAATGAAGGGCTTTTTCATGAGTCGGAAATGACATGGGGCCACTGCTGTCCAGAAATGTCGTAAAAGTTTCCAAGCCTACATCGTCATGCAACACATATTGATGGTCCGTATAGACCATGTCCACTTTGCTTTGATCGTGATGATCCCAGCCGATCTTCAACATGCGTTCGCACCGTTCCCAATGATCCTTCCGCAATAAGGGCCAGAAGTATTCCAAATGATACCCCAAGGTGTTTTTCAGCTGAAATCCGATTGATTTCAAGAACTCAATAAACCCGGACGGATCTGGAACATGAAAAAAGAATTCCCGTTTGTTGGGGATAAATTTTTCCTTCCAGATCAAGGTAGGGCTGGAGTCACCAAATTTGGCGGCATACCCGTCGATAATCCGGTCTCCCATGGATAGGATATCCGGCAACTGCCGGGGATCACGGATGGGATAGTGGTTTTTATGCCGAACAAAACAAGGGTGATAGCTGCAGTCACTGCTGAATGTCCGATCCCTGCTCTCCCGACAATGCGAACACCCGATGGCGCAGGTCAGACGGGACACTTCGATTACGAACTGGGAATCATCCCTATGGAAATAATTAATTTGTCTGAGGTTTTTGGGTTGCGGCACTATCGCAATCGGCTGAATATGGTTTTCTATCGCCCGTAGGTCGTAATACATCCGGTAATCATCTTCCCGATTTTCCAGAACGAGCAATTCCAAAAATTTGATACCAGAGGCCCCCAGGGAGCGAGCCAGTTCGATGGCTTCCAACAGGTGACGGTGATTCAGATTCTGGAGAACCACGTGGTTC
>CAZTKB010000348.1:0-3394 GCA_964614125.1 uncultured Desulfobacterales bacterium
GGGGGGAGGGAATAGAATTGTGACTCTGAGCCATTCCCCACCAGGGGGGAGGGAAAAGTTTGTGGTCCTGAACCGAGCTGTCAAAAGTCTCAAATGACGAATTGAATTCCGCCAAAAACTGGTTTACTATCCAAATCGTTCACGCGGCCGACCCGGACATCCTACCCGAGAGAGAATTATGGCCCGATTCATCCATTCCGCCGATATCCATCTGGACAGCCCTCTCGTCCGCCTGGAACGTTACGAAGGCGCGCCGGTAGAAGCCGTACGCGGCGCCACCCGCCGGGCTATGGAAAACCTGATCCGGCTCGCCGTCGAGGAATCCGTGGATTTTCTGCTTATTTCCGGAGATCTGTATGACGGCGACTGGAAGGACTACAACACCGGCCTCTACCTGGTCAGCCGGATGAAAGATCTGAAAGACGCCGGGATTCCGGTCTTCATCGTGGCCGGGAATCACGATGCCGCCAGCCGAATGACCAAATGTCTTCGCCTCCCGGATAATGTATTCCTTTTCCCGACGGATAACCCCGCCACCCGGATCCTGGAAGACCTCGGAGTTGCCATTCACGGACAGGGGTTTGCCCGTCCTGCGATAACCACCGACCTTTCGTCCCGCTATCCTCCCCCGATACCCGGCCTTTACAACATCGGTATGCTGCATACTTCTGCAGCGGGCCGGCCGGGGCATGAACCCTACGCCCCCTGCTCCCCGGAGCAGCTGATCCGCAAAGGTTATCATTACTGGGCACTGGGACATGTCCATCAGGCGGAAGTCCTCCTTAGCGACCCATGGGTGGTGTTTTCCGGAAATATTCAGGGACGGCACATTCGGGAAACGGGCGCCAAAGGGTGCTATCTGGTGGACTCCGAGCGACGATCCGCCCATTTCCACCCCTGCGATGTGGTTCGATGGGAGCATATCGAGATCCGAATGGAACACGGTCTTTCCGATCTCATGGAACGGATCGAAAACAGCCTGATCCAGGTCTGTGACAGAAATATGGATATTCCCCTAGTCGTCCGTCTTTCCCTTACTGCAGACGGACTCCTCCAACGGCGGTGGAATCCGGATATCGAGTCCATCACCAACGATATACGGGCGCTGGCGATCGACGCCGGCGACGGCCGAGTCTGGATCCAGGACATTCAGGCGGTCCTCCGGCGGAATTCTCTCACACGACCTGCCTTAGGAGGCTCGGATCCCTGGAGTGAAATCCAGGAAATTTTCCGGGAGCTCGAAACCGATCCGGACCGTTTGGCCGAAGCCGCTTCCGTTCTGGAGGATTTCCGAACCCGCCTGCCCCTGGAACTTCGGGACGGCCCGGATGCCGCCTTTTCTTTGGATCCGGACTGGATGAAAGATATTCTCCACGAGACCGAGGCAATGCTCACCGCCAGGCTTTTCGGCCGGTCCTCGGAGTCGGCAGACTACCGATGAAAATTCTCTCCCTCCACCTGATCGCCTTCGGCCCATTCACCCGCACGGTTCTGGAATTTCCTTCTTCCGAAAAAGGGCTGCACCTGATTTACGGGGCCAATGAAGCAGGAAAAAGCTCGGCGCTCCGGGCCCTGCGGTATGCCCTGTACGGTATCCCGGAACGATGCGCGGATGACTTTGTCCATCCCTACAGCCGGATGCGGATCGGGGCGGTGATTCAGCATTCCGACGGTCGGATTCTCTCTTTTGTCCGGCGAAAGGGAAGGGCCGGAACCCTGCGGGATTTTGAAGACACCGAACCCCTGAACGACGCCGTTATCGAGGAGTTCCTTCCGGGCGTGGATGAAGCGTTGTTCTCCTCCCTGTTCGGCATCGACCATGCCGTGTTGATCCAGGGAGGAGAAGAAATCATTTCCGGCGGAGGAGACATCGGGCAGGTATTGTTTTCCGCCGGATCCGGGATATCTGATTTCAGGAAAATCCAGGCCGGCATTCAGATCGAAGCCGACAGGCTTTTCAAACCCGGCGGGAAAACCCCCTTGCTGAACGAAGCGCTCGCTCGACTGAAACATACCCGAAAGCAGCTTCGGGAAACCTGCCTTTCCGGAAGCGATTGGGAGTCTCACGACCAGGCGTTGCGAGAGGCGGATGCCCAAAAATGTGCCCTCGAGCAGGAGATGGCCCAATGGTCCCGGTCCCGCAACCGTCTGGAACGAATCCGTCACGCACTTCCGTTTATCGGACGCCGGGAAGACTGTCTGTCGGAACTATCCCAGTACCAGGATGTCCCCCTGCTGCCCGGTGACTTTTCCGAGCGCCACCAGGAACTGGCTCCCCGACTGCATGTCACGAAGGCTGAAATCAGAAGAATACAGGCAGGAATAGAGGAAATCGATCTGGCCGGCAAAGAGATTCAGGTGGCCGAAAACTTGCTGAAACAGGGCTCCCGTATCGAATTCTTTCATAAAAAACTGGGGGAATTTCTGAAGTCTTCCCTGGACCGGCCCCGGTTGAAAGGCACCCTGTCCGGAATCCTTTCAGAAGCCGCTTCCTTGCTCGCCGGTATTCGTCCGGATCTTTCCCTGGCACAAGTCGACGCATTGAAACTGAAAAAATCCGAGATTTCGGCGGTCCAGGACCTGTGCTCCCGCTACGAAAACCTCATCGGATCCCGGCAGACGCTCCACATGGAAGCCTCTCGATACGAAATCAAGCTGGACAAGGCCAGAGAGACCCTGAGACAAATACCTCCCATACCGGATACGACTGAATTATACTCCCTGGTGGAATCAATCCGGCAGTCGGGTAACATCGAACAGCGATACCAGGATCTGGAAAATGATATCCGAAAATCGGAAATCAGGCTGTCCGCGGATCTGGAAAATCTGAACGCCATGTGCCCCTTCGTTCCCGAATCATCCTTCCCGGCCGCTCCGGCGCCGGAAACCATCGACCGTTTCGACCTCGTATTCCGGCGGCTGTCCGGGCAGTCCGAGTCTCAGGAGGGTAATCGGCGGGAAACCGAAGACCGTTTGGCTGAAACCCGGAACCAGATGGATCGCCTGCGGATGGAACAAGAACCGCCGTCGGAAACCGATCTGACCCTTTCCCGGAAAAATCGGGACCAGCTGTGGGAAACCATGAAAAACCAGGACTGCTGGCCCCCGTATTCGGCCATGACCGCCGAATACGAACATCAGGTGCACATGGCGGATGAACTTTCCGACCGTCTCCGACGAGAGGCCGATCGGGTCGCTCGAAAAGCGGGGCTCCTGGCGGATGAGCAGATGCTGAGGCTGCGGCTGGATCGCATTCGGCAGGAATCCAAGGAGACCGAAACACAAGTCAGAAAACTGCGGGTTCAGTGGGAGGATCTCTGGAAACCATTTGGATTTCAGCCTCTTAGCCCGCCTGAAATGCAGACGTGGAACCGGCGGTATATGGAATGGAAAA
>CAZTKB010000349.1:0-3356 GCA_964614125.1 uncultured Desulfobacterales bacterium
ACTATTTTTTCGTCAATTGGACCGATGGGGGCCAGGAGGTGTCCACCAATTCCCCCTATGAATTCTTTTTATTCCTGAACAAAATCCTCACGGCCAACTTTCGCCTGATACCGTACTCGGTTTCGGTGGCAGCCGATCCCGCTTCGGCCGGGAAGGTGTACGGAGGGGGAATATACGATTACGGAACCCGGATCACGGTACGTGCGGAACCGGAGTCCGGCTATGCTTTTGTCTCCTGGAGCGAAGGGGATCTGACGGTATCCACGGATTCCGTCTACAGCTTCGCCGTTTCCGGAGACCGGGATCTCATCGCCCGTTTCACGCCGGTTAGCGTTCCAACCCTGAGGGAATGGGGAGTGATCCTGTTGGGTTTTTTGTCTCTTCTGGTCGGGATCCGATGCCTGAAAGTACGTTGCCGAGAAGGAATCATTCCAGATCATCCGTAAAAAATGGAGGGAAAAACGTGAGATGCAGACCTTTTTACCGTTTTGCCTGGCTTCTGTGTATCCTGGTCATTTCCGGCACTCCCCCGGTGTTCGGGGATCCGGACCGGATGTTGCCGGCCGAAGGTCGGATCCTGTCCGGCTCGGGCCGGATGTTTCGGGAAGGTACCACCCTTACCGTTGTTCAGGAATCCGGGGCACTGATCCTGGAATGGGAGAGTTTGGATATCGGCCCGGGAGCCCGGGTCGTTTTTCTCCAGCCACCCGGTTCGAAGGGGGTTTTGAACCGGGTACGGCGGCCTGGCTCCATTCGAATTTCCGGAGATATTCAGGCTGACGGCAAAATCGTCCTGGTGCATCCGGCCGGTGTGGAGTTCACCGAATCTTCCCGGGTGACGGCCGAACACCTGACGGTTTCCACCCAGGATATCCGGGATGCCGATTTCCTGTCCGGACAAACGGGTTTGGAAGAAGCCTGGGAGATTTCATCAGCGGTCAACCATGGGCGAATCTCACATTCCGGGATCATCCTGGCCGATGGGGGCACCGTGGAACTCCGATCCGGGCCCTATGGTGAGATCGAAAATATCGGGATCATCCGTGCCAGAACCACGGAATCGGGATCCGGGCGGATCCTTCTGATTTCCGACCTGTCCAGCGGTCGGGTGATGGTCGGCGGAACATTGGATGCGTCGGCTCCGGAGGGTGGATCCGGGGGCTTCATCGAAACCTCGGCTGCGGATGTGGATATCCTCCCGGATGCCGACATCACCACCCGGGCGGAAAATGGAGCCTGCGGGCAATGGCTGCTTGACCCGAGGGATTTTATTATCCACCCGGAAAAAGGGAGTATGACTGGAGAACAGGTTTCTCAGGCCTTGAAAAATTCCCATTTCGAAATTCAAAGCATATGGGGTAGTGTTGTCGGAAAGGGGGATATTATTGTTAATGACTACATCAACTGGGCCGAAAACACCCTGACCTTGTCCGCTCACCGCAACATTGTCATCAACCGGGAACTCTACGGGTCCGGGACAGCCGCTTTGACCCTTAAATACGGACAAGGGTCCACGGATGGGACCATCGATGGGACCGATGCTGAATATATTGTGAATGCCCCGGTCAACCTTCCAAAAGGACAGAATTTCCGCACACAGAAGGGAGCTTCGGGTACCGAGAAAGGTTTTATGGTCATCACCGAATTGGGACAGGAAGGAAGTAAAACAGGTCAGGACCTTCAAGGTATGATCATCGATTTGAAACAGAACTATGCTCTCGGACAAAACATCGATGCATGCATAACCGAATCCTGGAACGACGGAGCGGGATTTGAGCCGATTGGTGGAAACAGTTCGGAACTGAACTTGTCTGATGCTCCGTTTTTTTCTGCCTGCTTCGATGGCCTCAGGCATTCCATCAACGGCCTGTATATCAACCGAAACACCAACGCCAACGGGTTGTTTGGATATGCAAAAGATAGTGATATCAGAAATGTTCAATTGATAAACGGCAGGGTTTCGGGCGGATACAGCTACACCGGTTCGCTTGTCGGATTCTTAAATGACAACAGCCGATTAACCCGATGCGGAACTACGAATGCAGTTTTCGGCAACGTCGCAGCCGGAGGATTGGCCGGTTTATCGCTTGGTAAAAACCACCTTTCCCATTGTTACAATGAGGGGCCGGTTTCGGGAACAAATGGAGTTGGCGGAATTATCGGGGTATCCTTTGAAACAGATATATTTCATTCCTTCAATCTCGCTCCCATAAACGGAAAGGACATGGTGGGAGGGATTGTAGGCGATATGCGGGAACATACTTCTCTGACTGATTGTTATCATGCTGGAAAAATAACGGGTGATATCTATCGTGGCGGCCTTGTCGGCCAAAAGGACGATACCGGCGAAATCTCAGCCAGTTTCTGGGACACCGAGGTATCTGAGGTGCAATCATCAGCGGGAGGGGGAACCGGCTTGACCACTCAACAGATGAAAGAATATGATACGTACTACCAAGCTGGATGGGATATCACGACAGACCCCGATTCCAGTTGTGATTGGCGGATATATCCAGATAAAACTTATCCCCTCCTGAACACATATCTGACTCCGATAACCCTGATGTTTCCCGGGAAAAGAGCATATGATGGAACCAGCATCGTAGATTCCGCCGCTTTTACATGGCGTTATCCTCCCGGCCACACCTTGGACCCGTCCCGGATTTACTGTGACAAAATTCAGATCACGGGCAAGAATGTCGGAATATATTCCATATTCACCAAAGATTTCTATTCGGACCAACAAGGATACGACATCCGGTCTCCCAATCCAATCGTAACCTTTTCCATAGATCCGGCGCCTTTGAGCATAATAGCCAATGACCATATCAAACCGTATGACGGGATTCCATACAATGGAGGAAACGGGGTAAATGGTGACGGCTTTGTGAACAACGAAACCTTGGATGTGTTAAGCGGCACCCTGTCATACGGCGGAACCAGCCAGGGAGCCACCCAGCCGGGAACCTATACCATCATCCCGGCCGGGCTGACTTCCAGAAATTATTCGATCACCTTTCAAGCTGGCGTGTTAATAATTGGGCCTTCCACCTGGTTCTCGATCCACACGTACGCCAGTCCGGTGGAAGGCGGTACAGTTTCAGGAGGCGGATCCTTCACCTATGGATCCACGGTCACCGTATCGGCCCTCCCCCATCCAGGATACAACTTCGTCCACTGGACTGAAAACGGATCACCGGTATCCACCGATCTGTCGTATACCTTCACGATCACCGAAAACCACAGCCTTACCGCTGTGTTTTCTCCCCAGAAATACACCGTAACCCTTTTCGCCGACCCGGCTCAAGGAGGAACAGTTTCCGGCGGCGGATCGTTCACCTATGGCTCCCTGGTCA
>CAZTKB010000350.1:0-3307 GCA_964614125.1 uncultured Desulfobacterales bacterium
AAACAGTCAAACGATGCCAGATATAAAGGGAACGGGGTGTTTTGATGCTTGAATTAAATGGACCTCCGACAGGCGAGTTTTTCCATTCCGTTTCCGGGGGGGCGGTTTCATACCGGCTATAATTGTTTACCCCATTGGAGAGGATTCCTTCGGATCCTCTCCAATGGGGTCTTATTCTTTCACGTGGTCAGATCGGGAGTTTTCAAAACGGATCATCGAAAGGGTTGTTTAGAACAGATTGTTTTCGATGGTTTTGGATTTTTGGCTCGTTTTTGTATTCATAGAATTCCTTTTGGAACAGGTCGCACAACCTGATATGGAGTTTATACATCAGGAGAGTGATTTGATAGGCTGTTTTGATGGTTTTTTCATCAAACATAAAAGACTCCTTTTTCAGATGAGTTCAGTGGATGCGATCCGGACGTGGTCGGCTCCGATGATCCGGGATTTTTGCATGGCGGCAGCGATCAAAGCACCTCGGGCGAGGTGATTGGCTTTTCTGAGCAGACCGCCTGAACCCTGATGGATTGCGGTCTGGGCAGGGTCATCGAACAGGTTGTGTTCGATTCCGCATAGTCTGAGGTGGTGTTGGAGGTAATTTCGCATACCTTCGATATCCAGGCCGGTCAGATGGCACCGGGTAATGACTCGGGAAGCCAGAGGTGCCGAGGTTCGGAAGGTGAGTTTATCGATAAGGCTGGCCTGTCCGATCAGGATCAGGGGCAGGCGGCCACCGGCTCCGTGTTCGAACTGCAGGAGGGTATGGAGTTCGGACAGGACATCCAGTCGGAGCAGGGATGCCTCATCGATGACCAGTATGGGGATGAGTTTTTTGGATCCCAGGGTGAGGATTTCGTTTCGGATCGTGGCTGTCATGATGGCTTTGGAGTTGGTGATTCCGGAGATATGCATGACGGTTGCGATTTGTTTATAGAGTTCCAGGATGCTTCCGGTGGATGCCGTGACATAAAAACTGCAGTACATGGACGGATGGAGTTTGGCCAGGGCATATCGGATGGAGGTGGATTTACCGGACCCGATATCTCCGGTGATGACAGCGACACCGGCATTATCGAGGGCATATTGGAACCGATCCAGGACGGCGCTCATTTCCGGAGTTTTCAGGATTGAATCTATGGGCAGATCGTTGGGAAAGGGATCCCGGGTCAGGCCGAAAAAGGTTCTGCCGGTATTCATGCGTCACCTCCGGATGTTCTGGAGAACAGTTGTCCGGTGGGACAGGGAGTGGTGATATCGAGTTGACTGTTTTTGTCCCGTTTGACCAGGCAGTTGATAGCCAGATTGACTGGATTGATAAGGCCGTAAGACTGCTGCTGGAATCGGACTTCGACATGGTTCATGTCTTCGGGATGGAAGAAGAGTTCGACCCGTTGTCCGATCAGAGAAACGGGGGCTTCGTACAGGCGGCCGTTCAGGGTGACGGTCCTGTCTTTGGCGACCATTCTTCGAGCACACGTTCGGAAGTAATCCGGGAGGTTTTTGGGAGCTGGCCTCAGGCAGTGGAGGCTTGCGGTAAAACGTTCAAACGGAGTTTGCCCGGTGGATCCGTGTTTTTTCTGATGATAGACCTCCTGAATCCAGGTTTGAAAAGCCGAGTTCAGGGAACGGATATCCGTTTGAGGAGCTTCCGGTAGGAACATGGATCGTACGGTCCTGAAAAATCGTTCGATCTTCCCTTTTCCTTCCGGGGTATACGGTTTTGCGTGAAGCAGCGCGATACCGAGGGAAGCGGTGACGACTTCCAGATGATGAGACCGGAAGGCCGATCCATTGTCGACATAGAGCTTACGCGGGATCCCCCGGGTCAACAGGGCATATTGGAACGCTTCCAGATAGCTGGGGGTATTTTCGGAGAAAAAGAACTTTCCATGGGGGATCAGCCGGGAATGATCATCGATGAAGGCGATCAGATAGGTTTTTCTCAGTTTGTTGCCGTCATGGACATGCGGGCCATGCAGGACGTCACTTTGCCAGAGATCGTTCGGGAGTTCCGCCTCGAATTTTCGCCGGTCAACCGGATTGAATCCGCTTTTCATCAGACTGTGCAGGTGTAAAAAGCGATAGACGGTGGTTTTGGCCAGCGTTGTTCCCGGAGTCACCAGGTTTTTTTCCTTCATGACCCGGATCAGTTTGTACACCGGCGCTTTTGGCATCTGCCGTCTCAGTTGGATCAGGTTGGCCGCTGTTTCCTCATCGATGGCCCTGAACTTGCCCTGATCGTTTCGATCGTCCGGATACAGGGATTCGATCCGGTTGCCGCTTTTCTTGTAACGTCTGATCCACCGAAGGATGGTGCTTCGGCTGATATAGGTTCTGGATGAGGACGGGATCAGCCATTTCCGTTTGGTTTTTTCACGGATCAGGTGTTCCTGTTCACCCGGATCGAGGTTGCTTGCCACCAATTCTCCGATGACAGTGAATCGGAAGGTGGCAATTTTGAGTTTTTCTTCTTCGGTCATACTGGAGTCCTCCTGATTTTGGGGTATTGTTCCGGGCAAACGCCCGTTCTTCCCCTTGTAAATCAGTCTCAGAGCCCAGTCGACGCAACCCTTCGGTGGGGTGGCCCGCACGCGGTCTGGTTCCCGGACAAAAAGGACCGGCTGGCCGGTATGATCCCTTTTGACATCAGGTTCTCGAAAGCCTGTTTCAAATCCGAACCCAGGCCGAGAAGGGCAGCCGCTTTTCTTTTCAGGGCGTTGAACCAGTGGTCCCGGCGCTGACGGGAAATCCCTTCCGTGGCCTTTTTTTGGTTCAGCCGGGAATGGATGTTGTTTCGGATGGCGGCAATGGAGGCCTGGAACCGTTGGAAATACCCGTCAGGCCGGAGCTTGATCACACAATGGCAATTGGGGCAGCGGAATCGCTTGAGCGGAAGGGGGCATTGGATACCATCAAAAAAGCAATCAACAAAACCGTGTCCCCAGACCCTTGAATTGCCGCATCTGGGACACGAATCGGGTATGGGCCATGGAAAGTTTTTGAGCAGTGTCAAAAGAAGATTGATATCAACAGGAATGGATATTATCATGGGAATACCTTTCGGGAGATCCTTTGCGGAAACCCCGTTTGTGTGGGGGGAGACAGTTTGGCCTGCCTAGCTGTGGCTGTCTTCCCGGTAAAAAAATGGGCCTCCTTACCAGAGGCCCATTTAATCCGATATTCCCTTCCTCATTGTCAATCTATTCTGAAAAATTCACGCCATTTCTTTCTCCAATAATATGGGGTCCAACACTGGTTGCGATTGTTGCCCCTTTGGTATTGAATGATTTCCATGAAGGTTTTTTTG
>CAZTKB010000351.1:0-3283 GCA_964614125.1 uncultured Desulfobacterales bacterium
ATATTCAGCTACATGGGCCAAAATGTGGATGCTGTTTCTGCGGCAACCCCGTTGTATGTTCTGAAACATGAGGGCATGGCTGCCATGATTGCCCAGTTCGGACCGATAACGACCATGTACCGGGATTTTTTTATCGGCATTCAGCCGGGTTGCATCGGAGAAACATCGGCCCTTCTGATTCTGATCGGCGGGATTTTTCTGATCTATAAACGGTTTATCACCTGGCATATTCCGGTTTCGGTTATTGGTTCGGTCGGATTGCTGACCTGGATGTTTGGTGGTGAGGGGCTGTGTACCGGTAATCCCGTTCTGGCAGTTCTTTCTGGCGGTGTCATGCTGGGGGCATTCTTCATGGCCACTGACTATGTTACCTCTCCCATCGGGAAAAACGGCAAACTGATTTTCGGGGTTGGTATCGGAGCCCTGACCGTTCTGATACGGCTGAAAGGCGGGTATCCCGAAGGCATCTGTTATGCGATTCTGCTCATGAATCCGCTGACGCCGGCACTGGATCAGTGGTTGAAACCCAAACGATTTTCCGAAGGCGCCATATGAGAGAAATTTTCAAAATCACTATCGCCCTCACCATCTCCTGCCTGGTTGCCGGTACGGTCATGGGCGGTGTTTTCATGTTCACCGCAACAGCCAAAATGCAAAGCGAAGCCATGCTTCGGCAGCAGATCCTGCTTGGCCTTCTGGGATATGGTGACGGTCATCCGGCGCCCGCTGATCTGACACTGAGCCATGTGTACCGCTATGTTCTGTCGGATGACACGGGGATCCGTTCCGGATATCTGGTGCCGGTTCATGAAGAAAACCAGATTCGGTATGAATTTCTGATTGTCGACCGGGAGGGTGGATTTCTCCGTCGGCATCGGGTACCGATTCCGCCGGAAAAGACAGTGATGGAATCGGATCGCAACACGGCCATTCAGCAGGTTCTGGGGCCTGCTTTCCGGATTCGGTTTGCCGATGATATGATCATTGCCTGTCAGGGGGATTCCCGAACCGCATATCTGCTGGTGGGCAAATTCCCCGGATTCAAAACATTCATCCATGCGATGGTGGCTCTGAACCCGGATTTCGGAATTCGAGGAATTGAAATTCTGGCTCACGAAGAAGATCCGGGGCTGGGGGGCGAGATAGAAAAGGATTATTTCAAAAACCAGTTTCGGGATAGAACCCTGGAAGCGGTGAAAGAATTGACGGTGACCCGAGATCCGCTGCCGGATGACTATCGCTTCTATCTGGAGTCCCAAAAATGGCAGGAAAGGCAGATTGATGAAGCGGAGGCCGCGGCTCTGAAGGAAAAATATCAGAATGCGGATATTCATGCCATCAGCGGCGCGACCATTTCCAGCCGTTGTGTCACGGACGGGGTCCGGCGACTGGTCCGGAATTTTTCCCACCGGATTCAGGTTCTGGATCGGGTATCGGCCGAACAGCAGGTTCATGCGGTATTTTAGGGCTGTCCGGTCGGGGTGTGGCTGCCAACACGTATTTCCAACGATCCAAGCGATAGGAACAAATCGTGCCAAAAACAAAAAAATCCAATATCCAGCTGATTGCCAGCGGTCTGTTGAATGAAAACCCGATATTCCGCCTGGCTCTCAGCATGTGTCCGGCTGTCGGATTGACCACGACGGTGATGAACGGTCTGTTGTTGGGAGTGGCAGTCCTGTTTGTACAGGTTTTTTCCAGCTGCACAATTTCTTTGATCCGGAATCATATTCATCCCCGGATCCGGATCCCCACCTATACCCTGACCATTGCGACATGGGTAACGGTTATTGACCTGGTGCTGGCGGCCTATGTTCCGGTTGCCTATCAGGCAATGGGAATTTTTGTCCGCCTGATCGTGGCTTTTGCCATCATCACCATGCGGCTGGAGGTGTTTGCTTCCAAGAACGATCTGGTGCCCTCTCTCTGGGATGCGGTTGGCATGGGGCTGGGATTTTTATTTGGAATGACACTGTTGGGAGGTGTTCGGGAAATCCTGGGGATGGGGTCATTTCTGGGATATGATCTCTTGGGATTTCGGCCGCTGCTGTTTTTTGTTCTGCCGGCAGCGGGCTTTTTTACCGTAGGCTTCATGATGGCCATCTTCAATTATGTGGAAACGGTGTATAACCGCCGAAAAAAGGAGCGGGTGGCATGATCCCCCAATTCCGCAGTTCCGTTATGGCCGTGTGCGTGGCTCTGGTGCTTTTTGCGGGATGCAGAAGCGAGCATCAGCTGATCCGGCAGGCCGAGTTTTCCGGCAGCCAGGACATTACTATAATATTTTCCGCACCGGTTGATGCCGACTGGGCAACGAACCCATCCAACTTTTCCATCTGTGAAAAACAGGACCCGGACATTCTTGTGGGTATTGCTTCTGTGACACTAGCCCCGGATGGGAAAAAACTGACACTGAAGCTGGTGGAAACCCTGAACCGGGACAATCATCATATGGTCACCCTGAAAGAAATTCCGGCTAATGGAAAATCGGCGGGAACTGTTCATGTGACTGTCCGGAAATCCTATGTCGGAGTTCTGATTCAGATTCTGATCGGGGCGATGATCATTCAGAATTTTGTTTTTTCCAAATATTTGGGCCTTTGCGTGTTTTTTGGGACATCCCGAAAAAAATCCACGGCCGTGGGCATGGGCATTACCTTCACCATGGTCATCTGTTTTGCCTCGCTCATGTCCTGGTTTTTCTATCAGTTTGTATTGAAGCCGTTTCACCTGGACTATCTCCAGGTCGTCGTCTTTATCGGGCTGGTTTCGCTGACGGTTCAGGGTGTTGATACCATTCTGCGGAAGATGAATCCCAAACTCTTCAAGGCATTTGGCGTATACCTGGTGCTGGTGATCGCCAACTGCATCGTGATTGCCGTGCCCCTCATGCTGGCCAATAACGAATACAATGTCTGGGAAAGTCTGATGCTGGCTCTGGGCGCAGGATTGGGATTTCTGATTGCGTTGTTTCTGATGTCATCGGTTCGGGAACGGTTGGAGTTTGCCGATATCCCCACGTCCTATCAGGGGCTTCCGATCGCCTTTATTGTGGCCGGTCTGTTTGCCCTGTCTTTCATGGGTTTTTCCGGAATGACGCTGTTCTGAATGGGATGAGTCATGATTATGGAGGAGTGAGAAGCCAGAAAGGGAACATGATGGATCCAATGTACATCCAAATGGCGCTGGGCGGTCTGGCGGTACTGGGCTGTATCGGCCTTTTTTTCGGCGTCGGACTGGGCCTTGCCGCCCACAAATTTGCCGTTGAAATCAACCCCAAAGT
>CAZTKB010000352.1:0-368 GCA_964614125.1 uncultured Desulfobacterales bacterium
CGCACTCGCCGGATCGGACAGCCACAACGACATGGTTGGTTCATCCAAACCGATCAGTTACCTCGGTCCATTTCGGCGGAATCTCCCCCTGTCCGATCCGCCTGCGAGTGCCGCATCCGAGTTCTTTTCCCAGGGAAAGCGGGATAGGTCGCCCCGGGACGGCGGGCCAATCAACCGTTTGCCAATCCGCTTTTACTCCCCCCCACCCTGACCCTCCCCCACCAGTGGGGAGGGAATAAAATATTAGCCCCGGGACGGCGGGCCAATCAGCCGTTTGCCAATCCGCTTTTACTCCCCCCCACCCTGACCCTCCCCCGCCAGTGGGGAGGGAATAAAATATTAGCCCCGGAACGGCGGGCCAGAAACCC
>CAZTKB010000352.1:378-3280 GCA_964614125.1 uncultured Desulfobacterales bacterium
GATGGCCGACCTCCGGTCGCCCCTTCAAACCGACCCTCCTTCCACCCGTTTCCCTACACAACCCTATTTCTTTTGTTTTTATTATTCCACATGCTCTCACCCGGCAGCATAATCTCCATTAATCTGTGTAATCTGTGGATAATCAAAATAAATATCAGCCCAATCCCACACTACCGGCAGTTTCTCTATTAACATTAACCGCCCCCCAAACTATCCAATCCATTCATTCCATTTTCATTTTTTTCCTTGTTCTTTATTCTTTTCCTTTTTTCCCCCAGCACCCGCCCCCACAATCCCCCCTAATCATTGTAACCTATCCCCTCCCCATCCGTTATATGATACAAAACCAAAAAACCGTTTTAAAAAAATCCCCCACCCGAGAAAAAAATGCCCATGACACGAGTCCGCCGGTATGACCGACATTGAAACCTATTACCGAAGCAGCCGGGACAAACTGTTTGGCTACCTGCTTCGGATGAGCGCCTGCACCGACGTCGCGGCGGACCTGATGCAGGAAACCTTCGTTCGATACATGGACCGGTATGGCACCCAAACAGTTCAGCCGCCCCTGCTCTACCGGATCGCAAGAAACCTGTTCATCGATGCGATCCGCAAAAACGGAAAGTTGGTCCCCCTTCCCGAAAGGCTGACCGACCCGACACCGGATCCGGAACAGGCCCTTTCCGATCAGGCGGAGTTCAACCACGTCCTGCATGCGATGAAAGGTCTGAAAGAAGACGAACGGGAGCTGCTCTCCCTGGTATCCGGGGACTCTGGCCTGACCTATGAACAGATCGGATCCATCGTGGGAATCAGTGAAGCCAATGTGAAAGTCAAAATCCACCGTGCCAGGATCAAACTCCGGGAATTGCTGAGGAGATAAAAATATGCCGAGTGACGACGAACTGATCAGCCAATTCATCGACGACGAGTTGGACCTTCCGGAAAAAATCCGCTTCGTACAAAATGTCCAGTCCGACCCCGACTATGCCGAAAACACCATCAGCCTCCTGGATCAGGAAATCACGTTGAGAACGCCTCTTCAGGTGAATCGTCCCATGCTCGCCCTGCCATCCCGCAGCCCCCGGCGATGGATCCGTTTTTGTCTCCAAACGGCTTCTGCCGGTCTGGCCGCCGCCATCCTGGTCTTTGTGCTATTCCGGTCCGAACCCGAACCCCGGCTTTATGCCCACCGGTTCGTCATTTTTGTACCCGAAACCCGGCAGGTCGAAATCGCCGGCAGCTTCACGGAATGGCAAAAACTGCCCATGAACCCGGCTGGCCAAAGCGGTTACTGGGAAATTTCCCTGGATCTGCCCCCCGGCGAACATCGATACAGCTACTTCCTGGACAAAGACCGCCCAGTTGTCGATCCCACCACCGGCCTTCTGGAAAAGGACGACTTCGGAAATCAGAATTCCATTTTGCGAATTGGAGCCTTATGATGTTGTACCGATGGAGTGCCGCAGGCTGCCTGATGATCTTTCTGTTCGGATGTTCTCTTTCAACAGCGATAAATTCCCGGCCGACGCCGGAAAATCACATCCGCCTCACGGTGAATGCGCCGGGAGCCCGATCCGTCGACTGGCTCTCTTCCACCAACCGGTATGAGCCCATACCGATGCAGCCGGTCCCATCCGGCTCCTGGGAAATCACGGTACCCGCGAACCAGGACTTTGAGTATTTCTTCCAGGTGGACGGAAAGATCCTCGTTACGAACTGCCGATGGATCCTTCCGGATGAGTGGGGCGGAACGCAGTGCCTCCACATTGCCCAATCCAACGAGGTGAAACCATGAAGCATCCAAACCACCCCAATTGGGGCCGAACACGAACCATCCTTATCGGCGCGATGTCCTTCTGGGTATCGATTTTCGTCACCACAATCCCGAACGCCGCCGATCAACCCACCGAATCGATTCCTCCCGGCCTGAAGCGTGAGGCCGAAAGCCTGATCCAAAACCGGGTTCAGGTCCAGGAACTGGCTCGCCTGACTAACCGGCTGACCCAATCCGGAGCAGATCCGGAACAGATCCGGGCTATATACCGCCACATGAAATCCGCCACTGACCAGGGGCTGCCGGTGGATCCCCTGATGAGCAAGACCTATGAAGGCCTGGCCAAAGGAGTTTCGGCCGGCCGGATTGCGAACGCTCTGGAAGCGGTCCGGGATCGATACGCTCATGCCTATCGCGAAACCGAAACCCGTTTCGGATCTCCCCGAGCCAATCAGGCCGGGCTCGGAGACCTGCTGGCGGAAACCATGGCAGCCGGCCCCACCATCGTGGAACTGCGGGAAGCGCTGGACATGCTGGAACAGGAAACTGCCCGGATGACCGAAAAAGCACGCATGGAATATGCGCACGCCACCCTGATGTCGGCCAGGGACATGAGCCGGATGGGAATTCCGGGTGCCACGGTCGCCCGGGTTCTGACCCAGGCGATGAAAGCCGGGGCAACCACGCAAAACATGATGCAGATCCGGAATCAGTTCGTCGAGGCCGGCAGACTCGGGGATCCGGCCCGGTTGGCAACCCGGTTGAACACCGAATTGCAGCAGCATCATCGGGGGAACCCGATGGACATTTCCGGAATGGCCCATGGCGGGCGCGATACTCCCGGGGAAAAAGGCCAGACCCCTGGAGGCCGTGATGCCGAAAGCGACAGAGGCGGCGGATCCGGGGAAGGAGGCGGGCAGTCTGGGTCCGGCGGGCCGGGAGGCTCCGGTTCCTCGGGTGGCGGCCCGGATTCCGGCTCCGGAGGATCCGGCGGTGGTGAATCATCCGGCGGCTCGGGCGGCAGTGGCGGATCGGCTGGCGGATGCAGCGGCGGTGATTCCTCCGGAGGCGCGGGCAGCAGCGGCGGCGGAACGGACGGCGGATCGGGCGGCTCCGGGGGCGCCG
>CAZTKB010000353.1:0-3263 GCA_964614125.1 uncultured Desulfobacterales bacterium
AGTGACGAAGGATGCAGCGCAACGCAGCATCCGGACTTTTTACGAAGCCATCAAACATAAATCTTTACACCCTGCCGGGAACATGTAACAGTGAAAGTGAAACATTCAACATTGCCGAGCCTTTCCGTGAAAACCAAACCCTATATTCTTCTATTTTTCATCCAGCGGGTTCTTTTTCGGAATTCTCTGGACTTCATCGATCCTCTCGGCCTCATGGCCCTGGCCGCCTTCATGGAGGAAAAAGGCTACGAACCCGGTGTATTTTCCGGTTCCGTGACCGATGCCACCACGTTTCTTGAGGCAGAGCAATCCCGGCGGACAGTGTCCGTAATCGGGCTGTATTGCGATTACGAGAACTGGTCGGCGGTCCAAAGTTTCAGCCGGTATGTCAAGGACCGCTGGGGTATTCCGGTGATCATCGGCGGCCCTCAAGCCGTCGCACTGAACGAGGAATTTCTCACCGCCTCCGGCTGCACCGCGATCGCCCGCGGTGAGGGGGAGTTTATCCTCTGGGAGCTGCTCGAAAACCTGATCCACCAAAACCGGGAGTTGGAGCACATTTCCGGGATTTCCTACCTCGATCCCGATAAAGGCATGGTCTCCACTCCGGACCGGGAACCCATCCGCAACCTGGATCTCCTTCCCTTTCCCCGCAGCTATCATTCCCGAACCCGCCGAAAAAATAATTTCTCGGTCCTGACGGGCCGGGGCTGCCCGTTTCACTGTGCGTTCTGCAACCAGGGCGGCGCCACCAACATCGTGCGATTTCGGAGTGTGGAAAACGTGATCGCGGAAATCCGTCTGGGGCTGGAGGAAAATCCGGATACCCGGTACGTCTGGTTCGCAGACGACACCTTCACACTCAAGCCGGATCGTGTATCCCGATTCTGTGACGCCCTCACGGAAATGAGAGCCGACCGGAACTTTGTATGGTTTTGCGAAGGGCACCCCGCCACGCTGGGAAAACGGCCTCACATGGTACGAAAAATGGTGGAGGCAGGGCTGGTTCGCATGCAGATCGGCATCGAGACCGGATCTCCCCGAGTGTTCGATCTGTACGACAAGCAGACCTCCCTGGACCAGATCGAAGAGGTGGTCGGCATCTGCCGGGACGCCGGTCTTCCCCAGCTCTGCGGCAACATCATCATCGGCGGCGCACGGGAATCCGCCGAGACCCTGGAAGAAACCTGGGCATATGTGGAGCGTCTTTTGGAATTGGCCCCGGGCATGCTGGATGTTTCCCTGACCCTCTTCATGCCCTATCCCGGCACGGCGATGACCCTGCGTCCCGACCTCTACGGCATGGCGATCGCTGACCCCCATGCCATCACCTCGGTTGGGGATCATGCGGTGGTCCGGACCGAGGCCATGGGACTGGAGGAAATCACCGCTGCCCGAAAACGGTTTTCCGGGCGAATCGTGGCAACCATGGCCCGGCTGCTGAAAACCGGCCGGGTGCCTCATGAGAGCATTATGAACCACTACCGTCTCTCCGGAGATTACGGTATATCCAGTATATGGCATTCCGCAGTATATTCCAGAGAGCCGTTTCTACACCGACGTTACATGCTGCTGACCAACAGCGATGCTCGATGCCTCACAGAGATCCCGGAGCATGATCGGCCATTCTGGAGACCTCTGCGGGATTTCAGCCTCTGGAACGGGTTGGGATGGAAAAACGGAATTCCGGAAATTTCCGGTTATGTGCTGTCACCGCTGGAATACGACCTCCTGCTGTGCTGCAGCGGCAAGCGGACGATCCGGGAAGTGACCGATTCCCTTCTCTCCCACTATGCCGGCCGGTTCGACACGAAAGCCGAGGCAGGCCAAGCCGTGGAGAAACTCCTGGCCGAATTCGAATCCCGCCACTGGCTGGTATTCGCACCCTTTTAAAACCGAATGGAAGCTCCCACACCGGCAATTGCCGGCCTGGACAGGAAACATCCGATGGACGCAACCGAACAACCTCTTGAACCTCAATCCGACGAATCCATGCCGCCCGCCGGCAGTATCCTTTTGTTCAACGTACACCGGATCACTTACGACAGCCTGAAAATGGTCACCGAGCCCGGAAGCCTTCTGGGATTGGCCGCCTTTCTGGAACAGCACGGATGGAAGACGCAGGTCTTCCAGGGAGAGCCTTCCCGAGCCCGGAATTTTCTGTCAGCCGAAATGGACAAAAACCCGGTTTTGGCCGTGGGATTCTACTGCGACTTCGAAAACCCGGTGGAAGTCAGGCAAATGAGCCGCTGGGCAACCGAGGAATTCGGCCTTCCCGTGGTCTTGGGCGGCCCCCAGGTCGGAGGATTCGACGCGGATTTTCTACGGGAATCCGGTTGTCTGGCCGCAGTCCTCGGCGAGGGGGAGATCCCCCTTCTTCGCCTGCTGGGCTGCTTGTTTCGTACCGGCGCTCCCTGGAAGGGTATCGAAGGATTGGTGTACCGGGATGAAACCGGCCAGCTGGTGCGCAATCCACCGGGAGCTCTCCTATCCAATCTGGATGAACTGCCACTGCCCGCAATCCACCGTTGGGTAAACAAACCCTTTCGGACGAAGGCCCACATTCTGACCGGACGGGGATGCCCGTTCAACTGCGCCTTCTGCCACGAGGGAAGTCTGTCCCGGCCGGTCCGTCTGAGAGGCGTTCCCCATGTGCTGGCCGAACTGGATGCGCTGCTTGCCAAAGAACCCGACCTGAAATACATCGCCTTTGCGGACGACACGTTCATCACCTCGCCCCGGCGGGTGCGGGAGTTTTGCCGGGGAATCGCAGAACGCAGACAAACCCGGAATTTCGTCTGGTACTGCGAAGGCCATGTGAAATACCTGAGCCGCTGGCCGGAAATTCTTCCGGACATGGTCGAAGCCGGGATGGTTCGCCTCCAGACCGGCATCGAGTCGGGCCTTCAGGAAGTCCTGGATATCTACAACAAAAAAACCACTCTGGAAGAAATCGAAAGGGTCGTGGCATCGGCCGCCGCGGCGGGAGTGCACCAGCTGGTCGGTTTTTTTATCACAGGCGGAGCGTTTGAGAACAAGGAAACGCTCGAACACAACAAGGCCTTCTCGGAACGCCTGATCGAGCTGGCCCCCGGCGTGGTGGAGCTGGGGCCAAGCCCCCTGATGCCCTATCCGGATACAGACATCGCCCGCAATCCGAGCAAGTACGGGATCCGGTTTCTGGATCCTGATGTACTTACCACCCTCTCCGACTACCCGGTGAATCAAACGGAGACGATGTGCCGGGAACAGATCGCCATGGC
>CAZTKB010000354.1:0-3261 GCA_964614125.1 uncultured Desulfobacterales bacterium
GTTCGCATGGTATGCCCAGGAGTTCCAGGTACCGCTGTTGGGCATCCATACCCACCGAGGTGTCGGCGAGGTCACCGCCTCGCATTATGGTTCCATTGCCCGGCAGATGGAAGCACTGATTCCGCCGCTGGAGGAAATATCGGGAACCAAATTCGATTTGGACCGAATGAAACATGTCCTGAAGCTCTCCCGGGAGTGCTCGGATCTGTGGAAAAAGGTTCTGGACACCGCGGCCGCAGTGCCGTCGCCGATTACCTTTTTTGATGGAACCATTCATATGGGGCCGGCGGTCGTACTGCGGGGAACCCAGGTGGCGGTGGATTACTACAAAGCCCTCCTGAAGGAACTGGAAGATCGGATCGCCAACGGAATTGCTGCGGTGGAGGGGGAGAAGTTCCGAATTTACTGGGATGGCATGCCTGTATGGGGGCGTCTGCGGGATCATGCGGACATGTTCAGCCGGAGGAAGGCGAACGTGTTGGCTTCCACGTACTGTAATTCCTGGATTTTCTCCGCGTTCGATCCGGATGACCCCTTCAACAGCATGGCTCGGGCCTACACCGAACTGTTCATCGTCCGGGCAGATGACGCCAAAGAGGAATACATCCAGCGGATGATCGAATTTTTCAAGGTGGATGGCGTGATTTACCATGATGCCAAAACCTGTCCCAACAACTCCAACTGCCGCTACGGTATGCCCCAGCGGCTGGAACAGCGTACCGGAGTGCCCAGCCTTACCATCAACGGAGATCTGAACGATCTCCGGCTGATATCGGACGAACAGACCAAAACCAATGTCGAGGCCTTTCTGGAACAACTGGAGGAGAGACGATAAGATGCTGGAAGCACTGTTCAGACCCAGATCCGTTGCGGTCATCGGCGCGTCAGGCAAGGAACTGTCCATCGGAAACCGGATCATCAAGAACCTGATTGACTTCGGATTCACCGGCGCCGTGTATCCCATCAACCCCAAGGCGGATGAAATCCGCGGTATCAAAGCATATCCCTCTATTTTCGATGTTCCGGGCGATATCGACCTGGCTCATATGGTCATTGCCTCCAAGTTCGTTCCGGCGGCAGTGGAGGATTGCGGGAAAAAAGGAATTCAGGCCATCATTATCAACTCGGCCGGGTTCACGGAAGTCGGCCCCGAGGGTGCGGCCCTTCAGAAAGATTTTCTGGAACGGGCACGAAAATACGGGATCCGGATCCTGGGCCCCAACTGCCAGGGTATTATCAACACGGATCCGGCCGTTCGCGCTTACTGCAATTTCACGTTTACCAAACCGGAACCAGGTTTTATTTCCATCGTCGCCCAGAGCGGAGGCGTGGGGGACCTGATCCATCAGGGTTTCGCCCAGATGGGGATCGGGACCCGGATTTATGCCTCGAATGGAAACGCCAGCGACGTGTCGATCACCGAAATCCTGGATTATCTGGGAGAGGACGAGGGAACCCGGGTCATTGCGCTGTATGTCGAAAGCCTGTCTGATCCCAAGGCATTCATGGACGTGGTCCGAAAGGTCGCCTCCCGAAAAACGATCCTGGCGATGAAGGCCGGCCGTACCGCCGAAGGCGCCAAAGCCTCATCCTCCCATACCGGGGGGCTGGCCAAGACCGACATCGCGATCGAGTTGATTTTGGAAAAAATGGGGATCGTAACCTTCCGGGACGAAGGAGAATTGTGCCAGGCGGCAGCCGCGTTTGCGTACCAACCCGTTCCTTCCGGAAACCGCGTTGGAATCATCACCAACACGGGGGGGCCTGCCGTGATCGCGACGGATGTGCTCGTGGAGCAGGGGATGGAGATTCCGACCTTGCCGGAGGACGCGATCGCAATCCTGAAAAGCAAGCTCTACCCGGAATCGGCCTTTGCCAACCCGGTGGATGTGCTGGCGACGGCCGACGGAGGGCATTATCGGGCGGCCATGGATGTGATGCTGGATGCCGATAATATCGACAGCCTGTACATCAATTTTGTCACCCCGTTTTTCGTAGACAACGAAACCATCGCCCGCCAGATCGCGGAAGTCAACCAGTTTCGGAAAAAACCCATCATCGTCAATTTGATGACCGATCCCAGGCAATGGGCCGGAACCGTGGAGATCCTGAAATCCGGGGGAATTCCTTGCTACACCTTTCCGGGAACCGCTGCGCGTGCTTTGGCCGCGCTCAGCCGCCAGGGGAAACTGAATGCCCGGAAGATCGGCGATCCGGCAAAGTTTACGGACGTCGATTCGGTGCGGGTGGAAAAAATTCTGAAACGAGCCGCGGCTTCCGGAAACGAGATGCTTTCCGCCGAGGATGTGTATGGAATTCTGGATGCCTACCGGATTCCCTGCGCATCCTGGAAGACGGCGGATACCGCTGCTGCCGCCGGGTCCGCGGCCGATGCCATCGGATATCCGGTGGTGCTCAAGGCCGATTCCCCCTCGGTGGTTCACAAAAGTGATGTAGGCGGGGTAGCCATCAACCTCAAAAACCGGGAGGAGGTGGAAAAAGCGGCCGCCGCCATGTCCGCCCGGATTCAGGCATCGGACCTGCGCTTCCTGGTGCAGAAATTTCAGCCCGGCGGTCGAGAGCTGATTATCGGGGCCAAGGCCGAACCGGGACTGGGACATCTGATTCTCTTCGGACTGGGTGGGATCTATGTGGAGGTGCTGAAGGATGTCAGTTTCAAGATCACGCCGGTTACCCGGGTGGAGGCGGAGGAAATGCTGTCTTCCCTCAAGGCTTCCGCGCTATTGACCGGGGTGCGGGGTCAGGCCGGCATTGATCGGACGAGCGCCGTCCGAATCATTCAGCGGCTGTCCCAACTGGTAGGGGATTTTCCCCAGATCCGAGAGATGGATCTGAATCCGGTCATGGCGTTTCCCGACGCTGTCGTGGCGGTGGATGCCCGGATCCTGTTGTAATTATCTCTGAATCTGTATCGGGGGGGGAGTGCCTCTCCCCCCCGATATTCCCATGTCTGTCCCATTCCCTGAAAATCCATCCAAACTCGGTTTCCCTATCCGGTCCCTCACATAACGACGGCATGGCATGCCACGTCCATTCTCCAACTGATTCGTTGAAGGCTTTACCAAAACCCACCACCTGTTTCCATGAAATTTTGGTTGTCCTTAGGGTTTATGCAGTCCTTGTCGTATGGATTTTATCCAGTCCAGGCGGCTCACCGGAATGTCTGGATCGGCTACCTGACTAGCCGGAACCCATCTGCCCAATAATTTCGACAAACCTGGCAGATATCGCATTGATGGG
>CAZTKB010000355.1:0-3256 GCA_964614125.1 uncultured Desulfobacterales bacterium
TGGTCCTCTGGGACACGCGAATTTCCAACTCGTCATAGGCCTGTTTCAGGGCTTTTTCGGATTCGCTGGTTTTCTGTATCTCCTTTTCCAGGGATTTATGGGTGGTCGCCAACTGCAGGGCCATTCGGTTGAAGGCTTCGGTCAGATCTCCGATCTCATCCTGGGATCGGATATGAAGGGGAAGAGGTTTTGCACCAGCCGCAATGGTTTTGGTGAGGCGTTTCAATTGGCGGAGGGGGCCGAAGATATGGGTTTCCATGAACCTAAGAAACGCCCATAGCATCATGCCGGCCAAGACCAATACACCCCACAGCACCGCGACAGCGATATTCCAGGAACGGATGTAGCCGCTGACATCGGAGTGAAGGATCAGAACCGCGGAGGTCCGGTTGCCATAATCCGGAATGGGGGAAAAGGAAATCAGCTCCCCTCCCTGCTCCAAACGGGAAATCTGAACCGACCGGCCTTCCCGAAACACCGATTCGACCTGTTCCGGCTTTGGGGAAGAAAATGCGCGGGATAACTCGGCATGGCGGACCTGAACGCCCGACCGTGGGTTACGATACAGCGCCGCATGTACCGTTAGGGATCGGGAGATGTTTTTAATGAGGGGGCTGTTGTTGCGTACAAAACGACGAACCAGAACTACCGCGATGGTTTGGTCGGAATCCGCGGCCTTCAGGGGCGCGACACCGGTCATGGAAACGATTCCCTCCTTTTCATTCAGGTCTCTCGGGTCGTAACAACCTTCTTTTTTGAGTTCCTCATCACTCAGAAACTCCGTGAAACCGTATGCAAGACCGGCCCTGGCCCACTCGAAATAGGGACGGTTCGGGATCACATCCTTCGTTCTATCCGGGAAGCGGGATCTGGCCAACACCTCGTTATGGTTGTTGATAATCATCACCTGATCCAGGCCGTCCATGGAAGACAACCGGTCCAGCTCGACACCGATCTTGAAGCCGAGGTCAAAAGGGATGAGAAACGAGTACGCTTTTTGCCGGGCATACGCCAGGGCCATGTTCTGCATCTCCTTTTCCTGCTCCCGGTATATCAGCAACGCAGCCCTTTCTTTCGATGCCAGCTCGTTTTGGGCCTCCGCCTGCAGCATGGCCCGGTACCGGATGAACAGAAAAGCCGTTCCCAGGACGATGGGAGACAGACATATCAGCAGGAAAAACAAAGTGATCTGTCGTTTCAGGCTACGGGGCTTCATTCTCCGGTATCCTCAGTTCACGGCACTGGCGGGTTACCATCCCCCGAAGGATTTTTCATCCATCGTCACGGCGGAGCGGCAGCCGATTCGGACGGACTGGATTTTGCCCATGGTGACGGGCAGAATGGTTTGCACGAACCATTGAGCGGTATTGATTTGTCCGGCATAAAAAGCGGCGTTTCGGTCGGCCTGAACCGCCATGGAGACTTTATGAGGATCCATCCCTTTGGCGATAGCCTCCAGTCGGGGATGGGCCACAGCCGCTCGCCATATCCACATCCAGGCCATGATGACATCGCCCATGATTTCCAAAAAGGGGTGGGAAAACGTGAAAGCGGCAGCCACATCCGTTGTCCCCGCTTTCTGGACCAAGAGACTTCCGACTTCCACCATGCCGTTCATCGCGGTTTCAAAATCAGCGGCCAGGCATTCCAGACCGGTTACCGAACGGGCGGATTGAATGGTGGCACGCATCTCCTGAACCAGGTCATTAAATACCGCCCCGTTTTTCATGGGCAGTTTTCTCCCCAACAGATCCATGGCCTGGATGCCGTTTGCCCCTTCGTAAATAGAGGTGATTTTGCAATCCCTCAGAAGCTGTTCGACCGGGTATTCCTGGGTGTATCCATACCCGCCGAATATCTGAACGGCCTGGGTGCATACCTCGAAGCCCCGCTCGCTGCAATAGGCCTTCACTACGGGAGTCAGCAGTTCGGTCAGCGCGGCCCAGCGGACGGCTTCCTCGGACACGGCGGAACCGGCTTTCCGGTCAAAACACCTGGCCACATAATAGATGAAACTTCGCATGCCTTCCACATAGGCTTTCATCATGGTCAGCATCCGGCGGACATCGGGATGCCGGATGATCGGGACGGCACCGGTATCGGATCCGGTGATATCGCGGCCTTGTACCCTTTGCCTGGCATAATTCAAGGCGTACAGGTAGGCGGCCGAGGCATGGGTGAACCCCTGGGCGCCGACATCGAGCCTGGCTTCGTTCATCATATGGAACATGATCTGCATACCCTGATTTTCCTGGCCCAGCAGATACCCCCGGCATTTTCCGTTTCCTCCCAAGGTCAGGCTGCAGGTCGGGCTCGCGTGAAGGCCCATTTTGTGTTCTACGCCTGTACAAACAACATCGTTGAACTCTCCGAGGGAGCCGTCATCGTTCACCCAGATTTTGGGCACCAGAAACAGGGAAATGCTTTTTGTTCCGGGAGGGGCTCCTTCCACACGGGCAAGCACGGGATGGATGATGTTTTCGGTAAGGTTTTGTTCTCCGTTGGTGATAAAGATTTTGGAACCGGAAATGGAATAGGTCCCGTCGGGATTCGGGGTCGCGGAGGTGGTCAATGCCCCGACATCAGAACCAGCCTGGGGTTCGGTCAGCAGCATCGTCCCTCCCCAGGTACCGGAATAGAGTTTTTTCAGATAAAGCCGTTTCTGCTTGGTGGTGCCATAGAGTTCGATCAATTTTCCGGCGCCGTGTCCCAGGGTTCCGAAAGCGGTAAAAGCGAAGTTGGAACCCACCAGATATTCGTAAGCGGCCTGGGCGATCATGTAGGGTACTCCCTGTCCCCCCCATTCCGATTCTTCCCGAATCGCGATCCACTCTCCCTCGATGAAAAGACGGTGCGGTTTGCGAAAACATTCGGAAACCAGTACCTTCCCGTTTTCGAAATGGACACCGTCCCGGTCTCCCTGGGAAAAAGTGGGCAGAATCTCCCGGATTCCGAAGTTTCTGGCCTCTGTGATGATCATATCGAAGGCCTTGCGGTTGAATTCCTGGTATTTTGGGAATTTCGGCAGTTCTTCCGCATGAAACTGCTCATACAGTACAAAGTCGATGTCTCTCCGATCCGCGATGAGTTGGGCCATGAAAATCTCCTGCGTGGTGAAAATGAGTGGTTCGCCGGGACGGGGGAAAGCCGCCTGGGTGGATGATATTCCCATATCCGGATTGCCGGGTGATGTCAAGACTGCGGAGGCCGAAAGAAGTGACAGGTCGCCCCCGCATCGGCTTCCCGGATTGGCAAA
>CAZTKB010000356.1:0-3252 GCA_964614125.1 uncultured Desulfobacterales bacterium
AACCAGAGAAGCCATGAAGGGTTCTGGCGCTTTGTCATGCTGCGTCATTCCCTGGACCGAAACGAGTGGATGGTCAATATCGTAACCTCCCGTTCCGATCCGGCACAGGTTCAGCCCTTGGCCGGGAAGATCGCCCGAAACCATCCCGAAGTATCTTCGATTGTCAACAACATCACAGCCCGAAAAGCCGGCATCTCCTTCGGAGAATCGGCGACACTTCTTTATGGGGATTGGTCCATTCGGGACAGGATCGGAGATCTGGAATTCGATATATCCGCAAATTCCTTTTTTCAGACCAACACGGCCGGAGCCCACCGGTTGTACGGGATTGTTGCGGAATATGCGGCGCTGACCGGAAAAGAAACGGTTTTGGATCTCTACTGTGGGACCGGCACCATCTCGCTGGTTCTGGCAAGGAAGGCGGCGTCGGTGGTGGGAGTGGAACAGGTCGCGGCCGCGGTGAAAGACGCCGACCGAAACGCCCGTCATAACGGCATCGACAACTGCCGGTTTCTCGAAGGGGATGTCCGGAAAATGCTTCCGGCCATCGGTATCCAACCCGATGTTCTTATCGTCGATCCTCCCCGAAGCGGCCTGCATCCCGACGTATTGTACCGGATTCAGGATATGGCGCCGGAAAAAATCGTGTATGTGTCCTGCAATCCGGCCACTCTGGCCCGGGATCTGGGTGGGTTGAAAACCGTTTATAAGGTGGTGGAAATCCAGCCCGTGGATATGTTTCCCCACACCTTTCACATCGAATCCGTGGCGATGCTGCGCAAACGAACGGCCGTCTGACGCAGGTTGTTCCCCCAACCCGCACCCTCCCTCAAAAACAGGTGAGGGTGCGGGAAAGGGTTGGGATCAGGCGAGTCCCAGCTTGAATTTCAGGGACTTCAGGGTGTTTTTCATC
This sequence comes from uncultured Desulfobacterales bacterium, assembly GCA_964614125.1. Taxonomy (GTDB): domain Bacteria; phylum Desulfobacterota; class Desulfobacteria; order Desulfobacterales; family Desulfatirhabdiaceae; genus UBA4064. The sequence goes on from CAZTKB010000356.1 coordinate 914, forward strand.
AGCATGGTAATCGTCATGGGGCCGACGCCGCCCGGAACCGGGGTAATGGAACCCGCAATTTCCTTGGCCGCATCGAAATCGACATCCCCCTTCAGGATGGCGATTTTTTTGCCGGTTTTTTCACTGATTTTCTCGCCCACCCGGTTGACACCGACATCGATGACGCAGGCGCCGGGTTTGATCCATTCGGGTTTGACCAGGCCGGGTACACCGGCAGCCACGATCAGAATGTCCGCCCGTTTGATGTGGGTTTCCATATTCTTGGTTCCGGTATGAACGATGGTCACGGTGGAGTTGGCTCCGGGGCCCTTTTGCAGCATCATGTTGGCGATCGGTTTGCCGACGATGTTGGACCGTCCGACCACAACCACTTCCGCTCCCTTGGTTTCGGTTCCGGAACGCACGATCAGTTCCTGGATGCCAGCCGGGGTGCAGGGCGGGAATTTCACCTCGGATCCGCCGATCATCAGGCGGCCGACGTTGACCGGATGGAATCCGTCCACATCCTTGTCCGGATCGATCGCGTTCAGGACCTTCTTTTCGTCGATATGCTTGGGCAACGGCAACTGGACTAAGATACCGTTTATGGAATCGTCCTTGTTGTATTTGTCGATGAGCGCCAACAGATCTTCCTGGGAAATCGTCACCGGCTGAGAATCCTGAACTTCATGGAATCCGACCCGATGGGCGGTCTGGATCTTCAGGGTTACATAGGAAATGGAGGCCGGGTTCTCTCCGACCAGAATCGTGACCAGGCCGGGAACCTTTCCGTATTTTGCCTTGATTTCCTTCACCTCTGCCGTAATTTCCTCCAGGATCTGCTCCCGGATTTCGGTACCCAAAATCAGTTTTGCTGTCATTGGTCGAACTCTCCTTTCATGGCGTTCCGTTGGATAATGGCTTCTGCCGGCAACCCGGCATCTTCATCGTGACCGGAAAATCCGGTTTCGGGAATCGTACAGGGATGTTCACGCGGGATCCGCTATACCGGATACGGGACACTGTCCAGTCCCGCGGTTTCCGAAAATCCCATCAGGATATTCATGTTCTGGACCGCCTGCCCAGCCGCGCCCTTGACCAGGTTGTCGATGGCGGACATCAGCACCAGCCGCTGTTTGGGGAGATCCAAATGAAATCCGATATCGCAGAAATTGGTTCCCCGGACCCACCGGGTATCCGGTGCGCGGCCGTCCGGCATCAGCCGGATACAGGGGCAGTCATTGTAGGCGCTGCGGAGACAACCGGCGATATCCTCGGCCGATACCCCGGGAACCGGCCGGGCGTAGATCGTGGACAGCATCCCCCGGTTCATGGGAATCAGGTGGGGGACAAAGGTGATGGAAACCGGACCGCCTTTCTCGCGGGAGAGGATCTCGTCCATCTCGGGATTATGGCGATGGCCGGCCACCTTGTAGGCCTTGAAGGATTCCGCCACCTCGCAGTACAGGGAGCCAACCGTCGGAGAACGCCCGGCTCCACTGACGCCGGATTTGGAATCCGCAATCAGGTCGTCCGGCTGGATCAGTCCCTGCTTTATAAGAGGAATCAATGGCAGCAGCACGCTGGTCGGATAACATCCGGGATTGCCGATCAGCCGGGAGCGGCGGATATCCTCGCGGTAGATCTCGGTCAGGCCGTACACGGCTTGGGACAGGTACTCGGCTGCGGTGTGAGGCTGATACCAGGATTCATATACCGAACGATTCGAAAACCGGAAATCGGCCGACAAATCGATGACAACCTTCCCGTTTTTCATCAAATCCGGGACATAGGCCATGGGAAGCTGGTGCGGCAAGGCGGTGAAGATCACATCCGTCTCCTCGCAGACTTCTGCGAGGGAATACTCCCGGCAAATGAGATCGATCCGGCCCGCCAGGGAAGGGAAAACAGCATCAAAACGCCTGCCGGCAAACTGGCGGGAAGTGACCAGGGCCAGCCGGACGTGAGGATGCCCGGCCAGAATTCTGACCAGTTCGGCGCCGGCATATCCAGTGGCACCGATCACACCTGCACGAATCATGGAAAGGGTCCTTTCGGTTGGGGCGAATGATTTGAATTTGATTATATAATCCACAATCGCGGATGCCGTCAACATGAATGAACTATTTTTCCGGGGATCCGTCCAAGTAGGAGACTGCTGGTTCGGCGAAGCTGATGCTGGGGAATGGCTCAGAGTCACAACTCTATTCCCTCGCCCCTGGTAGGGAATGGCTCAGAGTCACAATTCTATTCCCTCCCCCCTGGTGGGGGAGGGCAGGGTGGGGGGGGAATAAAAGCGGGACAACCCCCTGCTTCCCGGATTGGCAAACGGTTGATTGGCCCGCCGTCCCGGGGCGACC
>CAZTKB010000357.1:0-3252 GCA_964614125.1 uncultured Desulfobacterales bacterium
AGCCCTACCAGGATCTGCCAGGTATTGCCGACATCACCCAGCATCCGGCCCAGCATGGCGCAGACCACACCAATAATCGCAATACTGATAAACAGGCCGGTGGTGAACGATACGGAATAGTGCACCGCCTGCATGGGATAGGTTTCTGTTTCCTGGCCGCCCACATAGGCTACGATGAGCGGGATGGAGGCCAGATGGCAGGGGCTGAACAGAACGCTGACAATTCCCCATACAAAGCAGCCGAACAGCGCGAGGCCGGTACCGGCGCTCATCCACTCGTTTATGGTCAGAAAAAAAGATTCCATGATCTCTCCTATTTCACGCCCAGTTTTTTCAGCATGCTGACAATGTCGGCCTCGTTCATGAATCCCTCGTGCCGGTACACTTCCTTTCCATCCCGATCGAAGAAAATCTGGGTCGGTATGGCTCGGATTTTATACCGAACTGCGGGCTCCCGGTCTTTCCAAACATCGTAGAAATGGATGACAGCCCGCCCCTCATAATCCTTTTTCACCTTTTCCAGGATGGGAGCCATCATCTTACAGGGAACACATTTGTCCGCCCCCAGATCGATCATGGTGACCATTCCCTTGACCGGCATGTCGGGTTTGTCCGTAGCCGATACGGCCGGAGCAAGCCCCGACAGCAGGATCAAACAGCCAAAACAAAACACCCCCATCTTCCTCTTTGCTTTTTTCAGGTTGGCAACGGTATCGTTCATTTTTTTCTTTCCCATACATGCGGTTATGGACCACGCCCGGATCCGGATATGGAATAAGACCATACCATTTCTTATGGTCATATTCAAACTCTCGGATATAATTTATCCACCCCTATATAATATATTTGTGATATGATTCTGACAGCAGACAATTCGATTGATTCTAACATTATTTTTCAAAGATTTGAAAATACATAAACTGAATCCCCAATAAATCGGTTGACAGAGAGCTCGATTCCCGTTATCAAATTGGCTAAATATTCAATAAATAGAATACATCATTCAGTTCCGCATCACGGCAAAGAAAGGAGCAAGACGGATCTCTTATGGGACGGACCCCGAAACCGGCGGATAGAAAAACGAAAAAAGCCACCATGAATGACGGCGGGCCTGCGAAGGTAAGTCGGAAACTGTCGTTTCTGGACCGTTACCTGACCCTGTGGATTTTTCTGGCCATGGCTGCCGGCATCGGGGCCGGGTATTTCATTCCGGGTGTCGAGAATTTCGTGAATCTTTTTTCGGTGGGAACCACCAATATTCCGATAGCCGCCGGTTTGATTTTGATGATGTATCCGCCCTTTGCCAAAGTCCGGTACGAGGACATGGGGGACGTATTTCGCAACAAACGAATCCTGGGCCTGTCTCTGGTACAAAACTGGGTGATCGGCCCGATCTTGATGTTCGGGATCGCCATTGTTTTTCTGCGGGATTACCCGGAATACATGGCCGGCCTCATCATGATCGGCCTGGCCCGATGCATCGCCATGGTCATTGTGTGGAACGAGCTGGCCAAGGGGGACACGGAATACGCGGCTGGCCTGGTCGCTTTCAACAGCGTTTTCCAGGTCATCTTCTACAGCGTCTACGCCTGGGTGTTCATCACGGTGCTGCCGCCGTTTTTCGGGCTGAAGGGTACCGCGGTCGATGTCAGCATCGGCCAGATCGCGGAAAGCGTCTTCATCTACCTGGGAATTCCGGCGATCGCAGGCGCCCTGACCCGGCTGATCGGCGTCAAGCGCATGGGCCGGGAGCGGTATCACCAGTTGGTGGTTCCCAAAATCAGCCCGATCACCCTGATCGCCCTGCTGTTCACCATCGTGGTCATGTTCAGCCTGAAAGGCAACCTGATCGTATCCATCCCCATGGATGTCGTTCGAATCGCCATTCCTCTTCTGGTATACTTTGTGTTCATGTTTCTGGTATCTTTCTGGATGGGGAAAAAAGTAGGGGCCGACTACAGCAAAACCACCACGCTGGCGTTCACCGCGGCTTCCAACAACTTCGAGTTGGCCATCGCCGTGGCCGTCGCGGTCTTCGGCCTTAATTCCGGTGCGGCCTTTGCCGCGGTCATCGGGCCGCTAGTCGAAGTTCCGGTGATGATCGGCCTAGTGAACGTGGCTTTCTGGTTCCAGAGGAAATATTTTCAAAAGTAAACGGTGGGTAAGGCGGCGAATTTATCACAGACAAAAGTTCCGCCGTCAAGGATATACAGAACCGATCTGTTTTCTTCCAAATATTATTTCTTGAAAATCAGCTTATCCTGGTGCACGGTGAATCATGAACCCGCATGTTCGATCACCGGTCGCAACTGTCTATTTACTGGCCCTGGCAGCCTGCCTGCTGTTGACCGTATTGTCCGCATGCGACCGGGACACGGAATATTTCCGGGTCGACTTCAGCCGGAAAGCGGAATCAACCCGGCAGCCGAAATCCGCACCCGGCAGCCCGGTCCTCCGGGTGGCGGTCGCCGCGATGACATCTCCACAGGAAACCTTTGTTTACTATCAGGAACTGATTGATTACATCGGCGCCAGGCTGGGCCGGGAAACGGTCCTGATCCAGCGGAAAACCTACAGCGAAGTTAACGATCTCTTGAACCGCCGACACATCGATATGGCTTTCATCTGTACAGGCCCTTTTGTCATCGGTGGTGAAACGACGGGATTTCAGGCGATCGCCGTTCCCGTCATCCGGGGAAAACCGTTGTATCAGTCCTACCTGATCGTTCACCGGGACAGTGCGGCCGGCAATCTGATGAATCTGAAACATGCGAGCTTCGCGTTCACGGATCCGGATTCCAACACTGGAACCATGGTTCCCCGCTATTGGCTGAAAGAGATGAATGTCACCCCGGAGCAGTTTTTCCGAAGCATCACGTTCACCTACAGCCATGACAACTCCATCATGGCGGTCGCCAAAAAACTGGTGGACGCCGCGGCGGTGGACGGGCACCTGTGGGAATACTACCAGGCCAAAAACCCGTTTTATACCCAACAAACCCGGGTCATTTTCAAGTCCGAGCCGTTCGGCAGTCCACCCTTGGTGGTATCCGATGTGATGGATCCCGATCTGAAATCCGGTCTGACACACCTGGTTTTGGGAATGCACGCGGACCCGGAAGGCGCACGGATTCTCTCCGGGCTGTTGATTGATCGGTTCACATCCCCTCGTCCAGAATGGTATGAACCTGTTCGGAAAATGCTGGTCCGGTTGTCTCAGGAGGATGGCACACACACCGATGTTTCGGGCAA
>CAZTKB010000358.1:0-3235 GCA_964614125.1 uncultured Desulfobacterales bacterium
AGGCAGCTTGTCCCACTTTTATTCCCCCCCACCCTGACCCTCCCCCACAAGGGGGGAGGGAAAAAAATTGTGACCCTGAGCCATCTCCCACCGGTGGGGAGGGAAAAAATTGGTATCCCTGCCCCAGCCTGCATGGCCCACCAGCCTTTCCGCCGGAAAGCGGGATCGGTCCCCCGGGACGGCGGGCCGAACAGCCACATGGCCGAAGCAAAAAACCTGTCTCGCCTTTACTCCCCCCCACCCCGCCCTCCCTCCCCGGCGTTACCTAAAATAACCCTTGACAATATTCCCGCGGTTTATGTAAAGAGATCGATAAGTTGTATATACAACCTGTAGATTTCTGGAAATTCCCTGGAATTCCAAGATGTTTTATTTTTTATCACCGATCCGGAACCGGCCCGGATCAAAAAAACAGGAAACCACCAATGACGCTGGAACAACTAAGCAAACATGTGGAAAATGGAGAAACCGAAGAGGCGGTAGGGTTGGCATCTTCCCTGCTGGATTCCGGAATCAACCCGTTGAAAATGATCGAAACGCTGACCCGCACCATGGACCGCGTCGGAGACCTTTTCGCGAAACTGGAGATTTTCCTTCCGGAAATCATGATGGCCGGAGACACCATGAACGCGGTGGTGAAAATTCTCGGGCCGTATCTCGAACAAGTTGGCGGACGAAAAACCTGCGGCAAGGTCGTCATTGGAGTAGTCCGGGGAGATCTTCATGAAATCGGGAAAAATATCGTCAAGCTGATGCTGGAAACCAACGGGTTCATCGTCAAGGACCTCGGTTACGATGTAGACAGCCTGACGTTCATCCGAGAGGCTGAATCGATGGAAGCAGACTTTATCGCCCTATCTTCCCTGATGTCGACCACCATGCCCCGCCAGAAGGAAGTGATAGAAATCCTGAAAGACAAGGGAATCCGCGACCGCTTTCAGGTGGTCATCGGAGGAGCCCCTGTCTCTCAGATGTGGGCGGACAAAATCGGAGCCGACCTATACTGCCCGGACGCCAAATCCGCATCCGAGCGGATGCTGGCACTTCTGGAGAAAAGGCCGGCATGAATCCGGGGGACTGATTCCGGCAACGGAATCCGTGACTAACGAAACTGGGAGTGCGAGACATGGCAACCGCCTATCGAATCTGGGAAATGCTTGAACGGTCCAAAACCGGCCGGTTCATGGAAGAAGACGCGTTTTTGCCCAAACGGTTCACCCCGACCTTGAAACGGCTGATCCGCGAATACGAAATCCGATACAATCCCCAAACACCCTGTCCTTCCGATGACGCGATGGCCGACCGGATCTGGCAGGCTGCCTGGGAACTTTTCCGGGAAGTCGGATACTACAACACGGACAGCCACCGCATCATCGAGGTCTCGGATGCGGAAATCCGCGAAGCCCTGTACATGGCCAACGACTGTCACCTCGTTGGAGCCGGCAAAGACGCACGAATGTGGAAGCACCGCACGGTCGAGGACCAAACTCCTCCGTTTTGTATTATGAGCCCGGACATTACCGTGGACGAAGCCTACCACCAGTCCATGTGCATGGCTTATCTCAAGGAGCCCCTGCTGGACGGGTTCTGCGGCCCCATCCTGGAAGAGACGTTCGGGAACCTGATTGAATCCGGCGGTCCCACGGAAATCAGCGGGTGCATTCAGCATATCTACAACCAGAAAATGGCTGCACGACTGCTGGGACGGCCCGGAACGTTTATGGTCGCCGTCGGTACGGCCGAACACGACAGCGGCCAGATTGCGGTTTCCGACAACAACTGGGGGGTTCAGCAGACCGACGCCCGCCTGGTGGGCTCACTCACGGAGTTCAAAACCGCAGATACCCTCCTGAATCGAACATTGCACTACGCCCAGTACGGATGCTATACAGGCCATCTCACGGGCGCTATTTACGGCGGGTGGTGCGGAGGATCCGAAGGGGTGGCCGTCACCACGGTAGCCTACAGCCTGATCGGTTTGGTGATCCACGGAGCCGTATTCAATCAGCATTTTCCCTTTCACCTGCACCACGGCTCCAATACCACCCGGGAACTGTTGTGGGCAATTTCCATGGCCGGACAGGCCCTGGCAAGAAACAGCAAGCTCTTGCATACTTCCAACGGCTTTGCCAACGCCGGCCCCATGACCGAAATGCTGTTCCGGGAGACCGCGGTCCATGCCATGGTTTCCACGGTCTCGGGATGGCATCTCTGGGAAATGGCCTCTACCCGCAACAAACACCGGAATCGGGCCACTCCGCTGGAAGCCCGATTGGGTATTGAAGCCGGGCATGCGGTCGCCAACCAGGGACTGACTCGAGAACAGGTCAATGAAATCGCCCTTCGCCTGCTCGCATCTTATGAAGATCGGGCCGCGGATGCACCGCTGGGCAGTGAATACCCGGAATGCTATGATGTTGCCAAGGCGGTCCCCACACCCGAACATCTGGATATGTATCGTCGGATCAAAGATGAAATCGCGGCGATGGGGGTGGCATTTCCCTTCTGACCCATGCCGGATCCTTGCGAAGAAACCATACGATGGTCTGATCGGATCGATCTGGTACCGGATCCGACGTCCGTCGCCCGGTATTTCGGAGGAAACCGCCGGTACCGGCCCAATGTCAAGGTCCACCGGGAAATCGAAGAGTATATTCAGCTGGCGCGTGGGATGGTAACACCCCGGTTCGCTGGTTCGGTGTTTCCAGTGGGTATCCGGCATGAAGACCACTCGCTGATTTTACCGGAAAATCGCGTGTTCCCCTTTCCGGAATGCGCCTGGTCTCCCCATATCCGCCTTTTGGCGTGCGCCGTTGGAACTCTGGGAGACCAACTTGAAACCGAATGCCGGAAGTTGGCCGGTGAAATGTCCATCTACCCTTCCACGCTCCTGGATGCCGTGGGAACCGCCTTGTTGGACAGCCTGAGCCGGGAAATCCGTTCAACGATTCACCGGATCGCGGTTACGAGAGGGTTGCACACCGGAATGCGCCTGGCGCCCGGTATCGATGGGGTTCCGATGGAGCACCAACGGATCCTGTTTGATCTGGTGGACACCGCTTCCATTCGAGTTTGGATCAACGATGCCATGATGATGGATCCTGTCAAATCCATATCCTGTTTCATCCCCATCGGAAAAGAGCCGTTTCCATCGGCTCCAACCCACAAATGCGGACAATGCCGCATGGATTCCTGCCGATACCGCCTTTGACATGAAATGGAGTCTTTGATGATA
>CAZTKB010000359.1:0-3200 GCA_964614125.1 uncultured Desulfobacterales bacterium
GGGCAATCTTCCACGGGCAGTGGCGGGAACTGACTTCCTGCGGGCTGTCCTTTGTCTCAGGCTACCCGTTTCTGATCGCCGGCCTGTATCATCTGACATCGGACTGGATTACAGCGGCCCGCCTGGTTTCCATCCTGCTCGGAACCCTGACACTGATCCCTTTGTACGGGATTCTCATCCGTTTCCTAAAAAAACCGGCATCCATTCTCTGCCTGCTGGTCGTGGCCTTGACTCCGGCACTGGTCAGCAACAGTGCCGAAGTGGTTCGAGAACCCATGATGTGGTTCTGCGGGATTTCCGGAATGTATCTGGTCCTACGATATACGGATCGACCAAAACCTTTTCTGCTGGTGGGAAGCGGAATTTTATTTATGACCGCCGCGTGGGCCCGGATGGAAGCCCTCCTGCTTATTCCGGCCTCCGTCTGGTACCTGTTGTTTTTCGGCGGACCGGGCCGGATTCGCCGGATTGCCTGGTTTCTGTTCCCGATAGCCGTCGGTTCTCTGGCAATCCTGTGGATTGCCTGGTGCGGAACCCTATCCGCCCAGCAGATGGTCCGCGGAAAGGAAATTGTCGAAAAATCGTTCCTTCCCCTGGTCCCCTACGAAAACCTCCGCACCGAATTGCGGGAACTTTCCCGGACTCCGGGACTCAGCCCGGACATGGGTCGATTTCTACCGGAGGTCCGAAACGCCGTCTGGCTGGTCGGGCTTTTCACCCTGGCCAACCGGATAATGGAGGCATTCTTTTATCCTTTCCTCCCTTTGTATGTGGCGGGTTTCGTCGGATTATGGCACCGGATGCGGTTTCGCCCCGATCTGGCCTATCTGATGATCACGGCCGCCCTGGGATTGCTGCTGTTGTATATCCACACGATGCAAACCTGGATGATCTATTATCGGTTTCTCGGAATCGTGCTTCTATCGTCCGCAGTTCTGGCCGGATATGGCCTGCAATGGGCACTGGACAAATGGGAACGGTTTCGCGCCGCTTCCGGACGATCGGCGCTGGTCTGGCTGACTCTCCTGATCCTGCTGGCCGGGTTACCCAAAAATTGCTGGCGTCCGGACCCGGACAAGGCGGTTTTTGTGGAAATCGGCCGAACCATCGCTGAACGCCATCCCCCTCATCACGAAAAAACCATTGCCACCTCTGTCCATACCCAGCAATGGATTTCCTTTTATGCCAACCTGGATGTTCCGGGAGCCCCCAATCCCGGGGGCCGAAACGTCACTTGGGAACGGTTCCCCCGCCACCCCCTGTATTTTCTGATCACTGTCAAGGAGAAGCGGATCGATTATGTACTGTGGGAGGAAAACAACTGGCCGGCCCGGTTTCTTCCGCCATCGGAACTGTTGAACTCCCGTTTTTTTCGGGCCGTCGGTTCCTGGAACCACCCGGATACCGGCCGGATGATTCTCTATGAGGTCATCCGGTGAAGCTGGTCAGAAACCCACGGGTGGCCGTTGTCATCCCGACCTACGGGAGAATCGGCGGTGCCGAAAATGTAGCCTTTCAGCTGAGCGAGCGATTGGCCGCCTCACACGGTTTCGATATCCACGTGTTCGCCCACAGGCGGCAGGAACCCAGCGGGAATACGGTGTTTCACCGGATTCCCATATGGCCTTTCCCCCGGTGGATGAGACCTGTCAGCTTTGCCGCATTTGCCTCGAGGGCGATCCGCCGCGAAGCCATCGACCTGGTTCACAGCCACGAACGGATATTCCGGATGGACCTGTTGTCCTTTCATGGAATACCTCACCGGATGTGGGTTCGAAACATCCGAAAAAAGTCTCCCGGTTTGTTTGACCTGGCGACGTCCGGGGTGGAATCCTGCGGTATCCGCCATCCCGGCACCCGGAAGATTCTTGCCATATCCGGCTTGGTGAAGCGTTATCTGTCGGATGCCTACCCCGAATGCCGGAACAAGATCCAGATATTTCATCCCGGTGTCTCGCTGGATTGCTTCCCTCCCGGGCAAACACAGTCCCGGCGAGAAAACATCCGCAATGAAATGGGACTGGACCGGCAGGATACCGTCATTCTCTTCGTCGGAATGAATTTTGAAGTCAAGCGGCTGGGATTGGTAATGCGAGGCATCGCGGATCTGGGGGAGGCTGTTCTGTCCCGCCATCGTGTTCAACTGTTGGTGGTGGGGAAAGGAGATACCGTCCGCTACCACCGCCTGGCATCCCGGCTGGGAATCGGAGATCGGGTTCATTTTGCCGGAGTCCGCCAGCACTTGGAGACATGGTATCCGGCCGGAGACTTTCTGGTGATGCCCAGCCGGATGGACACCTTCGGCCTGGTGGTTCTGGAAGCCATGGCCGCGGGGTTGCCGGTGGTCATCTCCGGACGGGTGGGAGCCGCAGATCTGGTCCGGCCGGGGGAAAACGGCTTGATCCTGTCGGAAGATCCATCGGTGGCGGAAATGAAAAATGCCTTGGCGGCCATGATGGACCCGAATTTGCGGGACCGGATGGGCGCTGCCGCGAGGCTGACTGCCCAGCCCCATGACTGGGATGCGGCAGCCGAACGTCTGGCTGTGATTTACCGGGAAATTCTGTTGGAAAAACAATCCCGCGGTTCCCATGATAAGGGGAAACGGGGATAGTGAAAGAACTCGGATGCGGCACTCGCTGGCGGAATAGGTAGCCCGGCTGGCAAACAGCAAACCCAGCCCGCCGTCCCGGCGGAAAGGCCGGCAGCTCATCCTCTCTTCCCTAGCACTGAGAATGGGCAAGGTTAATAAATTTTTCCCTCCCCACTGGTGGGGGAGGGCCAGGGTGGGGGGGAATAAAAGCGGGAAACCCCTCTGTTTCCCGGATTGGCAAACGGTTTTTCAGCCCGCCGTCCCGGGGCGACCTACCCCGCTTTCTCTGGGAAAAGAACTCGGATGCGGCACTCGCAGGCGGATCGGACAGGGGAGTTATCAGCCGATATGGACCGAGACAACCGATTGGTTTGGATGAACCAAGCCGACCGTTGTTGCTGTCCGATCCGGCGAGTGCGGCATCCTCAAACAGCTTTTCCTGCAAGAAAGGCGGAATAGGTCCCCCGTTCCGGCTTTCAGGCAGGCTCGTACCCCATGGCCCGTCCATGTTTTTCCATCGTGTCCAGGCACCCCGATTCGGCAATGCCGATGTTCAGCCCGCCGTCCGGGGGAGGCCAATCCCGCTTTTCCCTTGGAAAAAAACTCA
>CAZTKB010000360.1:0-3199 GCA_964614125.1 uncultured Desulfobacterales bacterium
TCTTTCATCACCAGCTGGTACTGCACGGACGGCGCGGTCAGGATCAGAGACAAATCGTATTCCCGCTCCAGCCGTTCCTGGACTACCTCCAGGTGCAGCAGCCCGAGAAAGCCGCAGCGGAATCCGAACCCCAGCGCCGCGGAGGAATCCTTTTCGTACACCAGGGAAGCGTCGTTCAGATGCAGCTTGTCCAGGGCATCGGCCAGCTCCGCATAATCGTCGGAAGCCACCGGATAGATGGAGGAAAACACCACCGGTTTGGCCAGTTTGAACCCGGGCATGGGCTTGTCACACGGACGGTTGGCATGGGTGAAAGTGTCGCCGCACCGGGTGTCCTGAACCGTCTTGATCCCGGCGATCAAATACCCGACATCACCCGCGTAAAGCCGGTCCCTGGGAATCCGCTTGATCTGGAAGATCCCGGTTTCCTCCACCCGGTAGGTGGCGTTGTTGGACATGAAACGGACCATATCCCCGGTGGAAAGGGTTCCGGAAAAGATCCGGAAATGAACGACCGTTCCGCGGAAGGGATCGTAATGGCTGTCGAAAATGAGAGCCCGGAGCGGATCTTCGGCGTTCCCGGTTGGAGGCGGAAGGCGGGTGACGATGCTTTCCAAAACGTCCTCGATGCCGATGCCTTCCTTGGCCGAGGCCAAAACCGCAGTCGTGGAATCCAGCCCCAAATCATCCTCGATCTGCTGTTTCACCCGTTCCACGTCCGCGGAAGGGAGATCGATCTTGTTGATAACCGGGATGATCTCCAAGTTGTGTTCCATGGCCAGATACAGGTTGGCCAAGGTCTGAGCCTCCACTCCCTGGCTCGCGTCAATGAGCAGCAGGGCGCCCTCACAGGAAGCCAATGCCCGGGACACCTCGTAGGTGAAATCCACGTGGCCGGGTGTGTCGATCAGGTTCAGCCAATAGGTCTGTCCGTCTTTGGCCCGATAGGGCAGACAAACGGTCTGGCTTTTGATGGTGATGCCCCGCTCCCGCTCGATGTCCATGGAATCCAGAATCTGATCCTGAAAATCCCGTTCGGATACGATGCCGGTGGCCTGAATCAGCCGGTCCGACAGAGTGGACTTCCCGTGGTCGATATGAGCAATGATGCTGAAATTTCGAATAAATTTGGTTTGATAGGCCATAACGAAAAGTCGGTTGACACCATATCCTTTTTTTGGATAATGTACACATGGGATGAAACCGGCCCTTCCGGTATCTGGCGGATCACACCCATGAACTCCGCGACATCGGTGGATACAGTCGAAAAATGAACAAATATCATTTTTATCAATAGACTTGAATGATGTCAACATCGCTATTATCGCCGGCCCCGGAAGAAGAAGCAGACCTCGAAAACGACGATACCATCCTGATTGTCGATGACGACACGTCGGTACGATCTTCGATGACCGAATTTTTCCGGCTGTCCGGACTCCGGTGTTTCATGGCCTCCAGTGCCGAGGACGCCTTGGATGTCCTGAAATCCAACCCGGTCCACGTGGTGATCACGGATATCATGATGCCCGGCATGGACGGTCTGGAGCTCACGGATCTGATCCGCAAGTACTTTGATGCCGATGTCATTGTCATGACCGGATACAGCGGCAATTACTCGTATGAGCTGGCCATCGGGAAAGGCGCCAGCGATTTTGTCAGCAAGCCCATCCGGTATCCGGAGCTGCTTCTTCGTGTCAACCGGGTTTTCCGCGAGCGACGCATCCGCCGGGAGCGGGACCGGATCATGGCCCGCCTGGAGCGGATGGCGATCACGGACGAGTTGACCCGTCTTTACAATTCCCGGCATTTTCACCAGCAACTGCAGTTGGAAATCGAGCGGTCCAACCGGTACCATCATCCGCTTTCCCTGTTGATGATGGATATCGATTTCTTCAAGAACTACAACGACCGCTGGGGGCATCCGGAAGGAGACCGGGCCCTGGCGCGGATCGGCCAGCTGATCCGGGTCTCTCTCCGTGCCATGGATTCGGCCTATCGTTACGGAGGGGAAGAATTCACGGCCATCCTCCCCGACACCCGGTTGGAGGAAGCCGGTATTGTCGCCAACCGAATCCGGATATCGGTGGAAAACGAGCGGTTCGTCACCGCCGACCACCAGAAAGTCCGGCTGACGGTGAGTGTCGGGGTGGCGACGTTTGTCCCCGGCGAAGCGCCGGAAAATCTGGTGTATCGGGCCGACCAGGCGATGTATCTCTCCAAAAGAGCGGGCCGGAACCGGGTGAGTTTTTCCCCGCCCGATCCGGAAGGATGATGCCATGCGCTATGAATGGGTGGATCCGGATGGTCTCGGGGCACATTCCGGTCCCGCCTCCCTGCATACACAGATCATCGGACTCTACCGGCAGGCCGGCTGGTGGAACGATGCCCGGGAAACGCCGCAGCTGCTGGAGCGGCTGATCCGCGGTAGCCATTGCTTTTTGACGGCCGTCAGCCCGCAAGGCATTGTTGTCGGCATGGGCCGCGCGATCAGCGACCGAACTTCTGATGCCTATATCCAGGACGTGACCGTACGGGAGGATTTCCGGGGTGTCGGCATCGGCTCCGCCATCATCACCCGGATTGTGGAGCGCCTGGCCGCAGAAGGCATCGCCTGGGTCGCCCTGATCGCGGAACGAAACAGTCACGCGTTCTACGAAAAATTAGGCTTTAGCCCCATGCCTGACTCGGTGCCTATGCTTCGGGGGAATGTTACGTTTTAAGATTGCTTCCCTGCCTTACGGCTTCCCCCCCTTTTTATTATCCACAGAAACCACCGATTACACAGATTAATGGAGATTATGCTTCCAGCTGAAAACTGCGGATAAAGAAAAGAAAAAAAGGAGTGAATGGATTGGATAGTGTGGTGGGGCGGTTGATGTTTGTAGAGAAACTGCCGGTTGTGTGGGGTCGGCCTGATATTTTTTGATGTTTATCCACAGATTACACCGATTAATGGGATTATGCTTCCAGCTGAACGCTGGGGATAAAAGGAAAAAGGAATGAATGGATTGGATTGTTTGGGGGGGTGTTAATATTTCAACAGAAACCTCTGATTTTGTTAATTGGGCCGATGTTTTTTGGGATTATCCACAGAAACCACAGATTAATGGGGATTATGCTGCCGGGTGAGAACTATGGAAAAATAATAAAAAAATTGGGTTGTGTAGGGAAATGGAGGGTTGGTTTAAGGGGGCGACCG
>CAZTKB010000361.1:0-3175 GCA_964614125.1 uncultured Desulfobacterales bacterium
CCGGTATCGCTCGAATCCCGGAATGACCAGAGATTTTCCAATAGCGACAGGAGCCAGGAGGCCAGGGAAACCATGGCCAGATAGATGACGCCGACGATGGTGAATACCTCGATATATTTAAAGGAGGCAGATGCCAGAATTTTTCCCTCGCCGGTCAACTCGATGCAGGTGACCATGTAGGCCAGGGAGGAATATTTGATCAGGTAGATGATTTCGTTTCCGCAGCCGGGCAAAGCCCGCCGGAATGCCTGCGGCAGGATGACGTGCAAAATGGTCTGCATCCGGGTAAGCCCGATGGACTGGGCCGCCATCACCTGGCCCTGCCGGATCGAGAGAAGTGCTCCCCGGACATATTCCGAGTGATAGGCCGTGCTGCACAGGACAAAGCCCAGTACGGACGCGGCGTAGGGGCTTAAAAAAATTCCGATACGCGGCAGGCCGAAATACCAGATATACAGCTGCACGATGAGGGGAAAGCCCCGGAACACCAGGACGTAGGCGCCGGCGAGGCGGCGGGTGATGGCGGTTCCGTAGACCCGAAGGGTTCCGACAGCTACTCCGCCGGCCAGTCCCAGGATGGAACTGGGCAAAATCAACCCCAGGCTGATCCACAGTCCCCGGGTCAGGGCCGGCAGAACCTCCTCCAGGATGTACCGCGTTTCCTCCATCTCAGTGTTTCTCTTTCAAGTCGCCGATGCGGGAGCAGAATTCCCGCGTCCGTTCACAGCAGGCGTTGTCCAGAATCACCTCGGGCAAACCCTGTTCGACGATTTTCCCTTTTTCCATGAAAATCATCTCGTGAGCCAAATGGCGGGCGAACGCGATCTGGTGAGTGGCCAGCATCATGGTCATTCCCGCCTCTCCCAACTGGTTGATGACCGAGTGCACCTCGCCGATCAGCTCCGGATCCAGGGCCGAAGTCGGTTCGTCCAGCAGCATCACCTTGGGATCCATGGCCAGTGCCCGGGCGATGGACACGCGCTGTTTCTGCCCGCCGGACAATTGGGCCGGGTAATGGCCGGCGTGGTCTTTCAGGCCGACCCGTTCCAGTTCGGCCATGGCCCGCTCTTTGGCCGCGGCCTTGCCGATTTTTTTCACCCGGATCAGGCCGATTTCCACGTTGGCGATCGCGGTCAAATGGTCAAAGAGATTGAAATCCTGAAATATCATTCCCACCTGTTGCCGGTAGGCGCACAGGGCGTTTTTGTCCCGCGGGTTGATTTCGGTCCCTTCCAGCCGCACCGTGCCGCTGTCCGGCTGGACCAGGAAGTTGATGCTTTGCAGCAGGGTGCTTTTTCCGGCGCCGGAGGGACCGATCAGCACCTTGATTTCCCCCCGGTTGATCGACAGGCTCACCCGGTCCAGAATGGTCAGGGAACCGTAGGTTTTCGTGATGTTCTCGATGGCCAAAACGGGAATGGAGTCGGTCATGGGGAGTCCTGTCGGGTGAAACCGGGTACCGTCAGCCGTTTCTGGACCATGGACATGGCGCGGGTTCCGATATAGGTCAGTATCATGAACAGAATTCCGGCGGTGATATAGAGATACAGATGCTGGTAGGTTCGGGATGCGACATGGGTGGCCCGGGACATCAACTCGGATACGCCCAGGGCATAGGTGACCGCGGAATCTTTCAGCAGGATCGAATATTCGTTGGACCAGCCCGGAAGAGAAAGCCGGATCGACTGGGGCAAAATGATGTGAAAAATCGCCTGGAGGTCATTCATTCCGATGGCCCGGGCCGCTTTCATCTGTCCTTCGGGGATGGCCAGGATGGAACCGCGGAGGATCTGGGACTGGTAGGCCGAACTGATCAGGCCCAACACGACGATGGCGACACTGAACGCGGACAGATTGATGTCCATCCAGGTAACCAGTCCGAAATAAAAGAGAAACAACAGGACCAAAAGCGGAATCCCGCGGAAAAACCAGACGTAGACGGCCACCAGGCGCCGGATGGTTTTTCCGCCGTATACCTGGGCCAGCGCCAGCGGCAGGCCGATCAGAAAACC
The DNA here is from genome assembly GCA_964614125.1 of uncultured Desulfobacterales bacterium. Classification (GTDB taxonomy): domain Bacteria; phylum Desulfobacterota; class Desulfobacteria; order Desulfobacterales; family Desulfatirhabdiaceae; genus UBA4064. Next base: position 2,013 of record CAZTKB010000361.1, read on the forward strand.
GCAGACCAACGCGCCGATCACCACGACCAGATTGACCCATGCGCCTTCCAGGAGATACCAGAATCCTTCCCGAATGGCGTCCATTCCCTGTGACATAACCGATTCCCTGAAAATGGAAGGCTCCGGGAAACTTTCCCGAAGCCTTCGTCATTCACCGTATCCGGTATGGATACAGACTATTTCAAGCCGTACTGATGTTTCAGTTCCTGCCAGTAGGGAGTGGCCATCAGTTTTTTCAACCCGTCGTTCAGCTTGTTGTACAGCTCGGTGTCTTCCTTGCGGACGGCGTAGGCGGTTTCGTCATCCGGCTGGCCATACCTGCCGATGATTTTGATGGCCATGCCCTTGTCCCGGTACTCTTCCGCGGAGGTGGTGGAAACGGCGGCGACATCGATCCGGCCGTTCAGGATATCCTCCATGGCCAGGGGCGCGGAGTCATACTGCTGCAGTTTGAAGGATTTTCCTTTTTTGAGCAGGTTTTCCTCGATCCACTTGGCTTCGGAGGTCCCTCTCTGGACACCCCATTTGGTGGCGGCCGCCATGGCGTCCTCGACGGTCAGTTTGGAGCCTTCTTTGGCAACCAGGACCATCACGGTCTGATAATAGGAAACCGTGAAATTGACCTGCTCCTTCCGTTCCGGGGTAACGCTCATGCCGGAAGCGATGAAGTCGATCTTTTTGGCTTTCAGGCTGGGAATGATCGCGGCCCACTCGGTCGGCTGGTGTTTGACTTTGAAACCCATTTCCTTGGCGATCCAGTTGACCGCCATGATGTCCAGTCCATCCGGCTTGCCGGTTTTATCGATGAAACTGTAGGGGGGATAATTGGCATCGATGCCGTTGATGTATACTTTTTCCGCCGCCATCGCCGTGGTGGAGAAAATCAATACCGTCAACACGATCAAACCCAGTCGCCATCTGCCTGTTTTCATTCCGATACCTCCGCATGATTGTGGTTAATGGTAAAGTGTCCTAAACCTTTAAATTTTCGCAAAAAATCATTTCTATTGTCAAGAACAAACTGCCCGGTTGTCACTGCACCGTAAATTTACAGTGTCTTTCCTCCATCCCGAGGGAAGGCCAGCTTCCCCCCCACCCTGACCCTCCCCCACCAGGGGGGAGGGGAAAAAAATGGGTGCGCATGATGCTGTCCTGGGGCGCGC
>CAZTKB010000362.1:0-1249 GCA_964614125.1 uncultured Desulfobacterales bacterium
ATTATCAGGCATCGGGTGCCGGGTTTAGGTAATTCGGATCATGCGGACTTGTCATTGTTCCAGCACGTTTCGAATTTTCTCGATCAGTTCCAGGGTGGTAAACGGCTTCTGGATGAAGTTTTCTGTAATGTCCGGTTGTCCTTGCCGTGCAATTTTGTCGGTGGAATATCCGGACATGAACAGGCATTTGATGTCCGGATGAATGGCGGACAATTCGCGGGCTAACTGCGGGCCGCTTTTTTCCGGCATCACGATATCGGTCAGAAGCAGGTCGATGTGCCGGCTGTTTTCCTGAACCACTTCCAGAGCCCGGCCGGGAAGATGGGCGGTCAATACGGTGTATCCATATGTTTGAAGCATTGTTTCAATCATTTCCAGTATGGCCGCATCATCCTCGACTACCAGGATGGTCCCCTGTCTTTCTGGTTGTCGGGTAAAAGTTGCATCTGTCCTTGTTTCCAGAGCAGCCATATCATTGGGCAGATACACGGTAAAAGTGGTTCCTTTCTCCGGTTGGCTGTACACTTGGATGAACCCTTTGTTCTGCTGAATGATTCCATAAATGGTCGCGAGTCCCAGACCGTTTCCGGCACCGAACTCTTTGGTGCTGAAAAACGGTTCAAAGATGTTTTCCAAGGTTTCCGGGTCCATACCGTGGCCGTCATCGGTTACGGTCAGGCGGACGTAATTTCCGGGGGCGGCATCCGGGAGAAGCAGACAATACAAGGTGTCCAGACATACGTTTTCCGTTTGGATCGATATCGTTCCGGCATCCTGGATGGCATCCCGCGCGTTCATGCACAGGTTGATGAGAATCTGGCTGACCTGACCGGGATCCATGAACACCGGCCCGATGTTTTCCCCGGGTTCCCAGCGCAGCGTGATATTTTCTCCGATCATCCGGGTAAGTATTTTAAAAATATCGGTTATTACCTGATTCAGGTCCAGGGATCGGGGTTGAATCATCTGTTTCCGGGCAAAACCCAGGAGTTGCCGAACCAAATCCGCTGAGCCCCTGGCAGCTTTCTGAATCTCCAGAAGCGCTTTCTTCTGAAAGCTTTCGGACGGTGATGAGTCGATCAGTATTTCGGTGTATCCGAGAATTGCCTGAAGTTTGTTGTTGAAATCATGTGCGATTCCACCTGCCAGGCGGCCGACCGATTCCATTTTCCGTAGCTGGGCAACTTGCTGCCTCAATTCATTCTGTTCGATCTCGTAGAGCTTTCGCTCGGTGATATCCTGGGCCATG
>CAZTKB010000362.1:1259-3165 GCA_964614125.1 uncultured Desulfobacterales bacterium
ACCGAAAACCTCTACGATGGTACCCTGATTATCCCGAACCGGTTCTCCGGCGGTACGTACCCAGACATGTTTTCCAGAGTGGGTGATCAGTTCCAGTTCTTCATCGTATGGAATTCCTTTTTTTGCGCAATCGAAAAAAACCTGGGTGATTTTTTCCCGGGATTCGGGCGCATAGAATTGGATTCCTTCCGCAACGGTGGGGGAGGAGCCGGGAGGCATTTCGTGAATTTCGGCCACGGTGTCGGACCAGAAACATCGATTGACGGCTAAATCGACCCGCCATCCTCCGAATCGGGCCGTTCTTCCCGCTGCCCGAAGAAGGCGGTACTGGTTGGCCATTTTCTCCTCGGCCTGTTTCCGTTCGGTAATGTCCCGGACAAACACGATGGCACCGTCGCGCCCCTCGTAGACGGTCGGAACCGCCGTGATTTCAACCGGTATCTCGGTGCCATTCATCCGCAATAAAAGTTCTTCGATGAGAGACACCGATTTTTTCTCGACATTCAACCGGTGAATTCGTTGTTCCACCTGACCCCGGAAAGCCGGGGGGAAGCGATCGAGAATTCGGCTTCCGATCAAATCTTCCGGATTGGATGCTCCCAGCAGTTGCAGACAGGCGGGGTTCACATATTGGAATCGACTGTCGGCTTGGATGAAAATGGCATCCGGAGCGCCTTCCACCAGGGAACGGAATCTTTCCTCACTGGTTCGAAGCAATTGCTCTGCGGATTTGGTTTCGGTTATATTCTCATGCGCCACAACGGCCCGGAAGGTGTCCCCGATCGCAAGTCGGGTGACACTACCTAAAAACCACCGCTGTTCCGACGGGGAATGGCATGGATTTTCCATTGTAAACTTCGTTAATTCTCCACGAATCACCTGTCGAATGGCTGCGGCAAACAAGTCCGCTCCTTCGGAGAAAGGGCCTGTGGCCGAATCACAGACTTGCAGATAATTCGCTCCGATCCCCACGGGTACAGAAATCGGCGGATTCGATTCGGCGAATGCGAGCCACGCACGGTTGACAAAGACGATCGTACCGGACTCATCGAGTACGCAAATATTTCCGGACAAAGAGTCGACAACAGACTGAACGAAATGCCACGCCTCTTCCAGTTGGCGGGCTGCCTCCTTCTGGGGGGTGATATCGGCGGAAATTCCCAGCAAACCGACCGGAGGTTCTCCGGGATGAAGGAATATGGGAGTTTTGACCTCCCAATAGACCTTTCGAATACCCTTTGGATCCAGGATATCCACTTCTTCGGACGTTTTTCGGCCCGCCATGACGGCCTGGTCGATTTCCCGCAATCGGTAAACCGATTCCGCGGGGAAAAATCGGAAATCGTCGGAGCCCACGAGGTCGTTTTCCGTACAGCCGTACAGCCCCAGGGTCAGCCGGTTGGCGTATACATACCGGTATTCATGATCCTTGATATAGACATAGGCGGGTACTTCATCGAGAGCTTCGCGAAAAATGCCGGCATCCAGGAACCGGGGATCTGGTGGATCTGTCACTTCTTTTGAGTCGGTGTTTGGCCTACTGTTTTCAGCGACTGAGACAGGCCGCTGCAGTTCTTGTATGATCCGGTGCAGATCGGCTTGTTTTTGTTCAAGCTCCTGAATTCGCTGCTGCAATTCCTGGTAGGTGGGCACTGGTGCAGGCATGGCCGGCCTCGATCGTTTGCAGGTTGGAATGATTCACTGCAATTTTATGGCATATTTATATGAGCAATGCAAGGAGGGAAAAGTGGTAACCAATTGTGGCTGAAACCAGGCCCGGGGGTTGCCCGAATTCGTTGAAAAAAACTAATATTCACCCACGCAAGCCATAGATAAGTTGGGTGACATCCATTTCTCTTTCTCCCCCTGGGGTCCGTCTGATCCGAAAAAGCGCTTCCGGTGAATG
>CAZTKB010000363.1:0-3131 GCA_964614125.1 uncultured Desulfobacterales bacterium
AAAGGGACTGCAGGCTGTGAAGGTCGTCCCGGATTTTTCCGGCTGTTTTCAGATCCTTGTTCCCTACAGCCGACAATGCTTGGGACTCCAGTGCCTGAGCACGTTCCCGAACCGTCGTTTCGCGGGCCAGTTTTCGGATATCGGCCGCAGCCGCCCCCACTTCCTGCTGGATCCGTGCCTGGTTTTTCTCCTGGGGCATGACAACCAGAAACCGCCATCCCCCCCAGGCCAACAGGAACAGAACCATGGGTATGAAAATCCATTTGGCCCAAGTTCCCCGGCGGACATACAGCCGAGCCAACGAGATCTGAAAACCGGGTTTGGGAGGCCGGTAGGCGAAACGCTCTTCCCGGAGAGCTCGTACCCCCTGGGCGAGCACCTCCGGCGTCACCTCGATCCCCTGGCCCCGGTAAATTCCGGCCAGTTTTTCAATCAGCCCGGCCTCGTCATCATCGGACCGGAGTTCCCGGTCCACCAGGGATTGCTCGTGGCGGATCGTGTCGACCACATCCATGGCCAGGATGAGTTCCGAAAGGTCGTGCGTGGAAGAAGACGAATTATCCATGATCCGGCACAGGCGCCTCGCTGATCAGTTGGACGATGCGGCGCTTTCCGTCTTCCACCGCCTGGCTGATTTCCTTTTCATTCTGGGTAGCCAAGGCCCGCATTTCCCGGATCAGGGAGTGTGATTTTTCCTGAAAGCTGATCAGGGAATTGACCAGGCTCTTGACGGATTCCGCCTTGATGGTGGGCCCGTATCCGGCACGAAGCGCGTCTTCCTGAACCTTGCCCCCCACTTCGGCGATGGTCTCGAGCCCTTTGTTGATTCCCTCTTTCATGGCTTCCAGGCTCCGGGTGCTTTCATGAAGCCCCTGCATGCTGGTAAACGACGCGTTCAGGGCGGTGAACACGGTTTCGTTGGTGCCGAAAAACGACACGGCCTGGGAATACACGCGTTCCTTGACAGCCGTGGACTGGACCAGACGCGCCATGACCACTTCCGTGGTGTTGTAGCTGACAGACAGGTTTTCGGCCAGATCCTTGGCGATCTGGTAGCGCTTGTCCTGGTTCTGCAGTTCCCGAAGGCGTTCATCCCGGGCAAGTTCCAAGCGGGCCATGGTTTCTTTTTCCCCGCCAGTGTAGGCTTCCAGTTCTCGGGAAGCCTGGTCCAGGGCCGCCTTACTTTCCGTCAGTTTTTCCTCCGCTTTTTTGAGGATCTGAAAGGCCATGATCTGCGCCTCTTTCAGCGCTCCGCGGAAATCCTGATAGCATTCCAGAATCCGGTGTTCCCGCAGAATCTGGTCCTTGGTATCGGCTGTCACTTCGAGGTATACTTCTTTGATGCTCTGGAACCGGCTGGGAATATCCCCGCGAGTGACTTTCATCCAGGTATTCTGCAGCTTTTCCATGGTGGAAATGCGGCCGTCCGCCAACTGGTCCACCATGGACTTGGCATCATCGCGAATGCTGTTGAAGGCCGTAGTGATCTTTTCGTAGCGTTCACCCACCTTCATCATGACAATCTGATCCCTTACCACCTGGTTGAACACGGTGGAATTATTAAGGGTCCGAGCAATGGAGACAGCCTTTTCCTCGTCCAGGTCGCTGATCTGCCCGATCAGGGCGATGATCGGCATGTCATCGGGTTTTTCCGGCAGCAGGCCCATATCACGCAATCCGGTCAGGGCCTTGTCCAGATATCTCATGGGGGTGGAAACGACGGTGGTAGGGTTCATCGGGTTCTCCTGTGCGCATGGGTGAACGGAAACCGGTCCCAGATTCCCGGCAATTGGAAAATGTGTATGCATTCCCACCAGACATGTCAAGAATAAATGACCAGCTGACGATTGCCAATCCCGCCTACGGGAATGCGGCATAGCGAAAGAACGGGATAAACAGATTCGACCAGCCCCCGAATTCTATTGCCGTTGCCCCGATTTTCTGATAACCCTGAATTATCTTGAATAGGTAACATTTACCGAATATTCCGGATCCATCCTCAACATAAAATTATGGAGGCATTCCATGAACATCAGCGATCTGTTGGGTGCGGTACTGCAAAGTGGCGGCCTGTCGGCATCTTCGGGCAAACGGCTGCAAAATGCCATGGGCGGCGGTCTGTTGGACAGCCTGGCCGGCATGTTGGGACCCAAAGGCGCCGGTACCGGTGACACGCTGCGAAACGCCCTGGACAGCGCCGGAAAAGCGGTTGGGGGAAAACAGAACCTGGCCATCGGCGGACTGGGGGCACTGGCAGGTGCCCTCTTGGGCGGCGGAGGCAAATCCATCGGAGGCGGAATCGGAGGCGGTGTGGTGGCACTCCTGGGCGCCATGGCGTTTCAGGCATTGAAAGGCGCCGGGCAGGCCCAACCGGCGGCCCAACCCCCCATGCCCCCGCCATTTACCGAACCCCAGGAAATGGAAGCCCAGGCGGAGTTGATCCTGCGGGCCATGATCAACGCGGTCAAATCCGACGGCCTGGTAGATCCGGATGAAATCCAGAAACTGACCGGAAAGCTCCGGGATATCGGCGCCGACGAGGAGGCCCAGAGGTGGGTGGCCGCCAAACTGCAGGAACCCATGGAAACAGATGCTCTGCATTCCACGGTCCGCCAGCACCCCCAACTGGCTGCCCAGATTTATACCTACTCGCTCATGGCTGTTGAAGTCGACACCGACGCTGAAAAAGCCTACCTGGCGCAACTTGCCGCCAGTCTGGGACTGGAAGCCCCGGTAGTGGAACGGATCCAGTCCATGGTTGGGCTCAAAGCCTGATTGGCCACCTGATTCAGGAGGTTTCGCCACACGCTGTCTTCAAATAATATACATAACCGGTTGACATCCCCTTGCTCAATTGATAATGATAAGCAACTAGTAACGGGGATTTGAATGATTGTAGATAAATCCATCCGGACCACTCGTTTACGCGAACAGCTCGATGTCCTTTTCGACATATCCCGGGCCTTGCACCAGACTGTCTGCATGGAGGATCTCTGCCATGCAATTCATCAATCCCTGAAGTCCATCCTAAATTTTACCGGATTTGCCGCAGCCCTGTTCGATCCGGATCAGGAGGCTCTCGCCTTTCCGTACTGTCATACCATTTTTGAAAGCCCGGGATGGCAGCCTGT
>CAZTKB010000364.1:0-3129 GCA_964614125.1 uncultured Desulfobacterales bacterium
CAGGAAAAGCTGTCTGAGGATGCCGCACTCGCCGGATCGGACAGCCACAACGGCCATGTTGGTTCATCCAAACCGGTCAGTTGTCTCGGTCCATTTCAGCGGATTACCCCCCTGTCCGATCCGTCTGCGAGTGCCGCATCCGAGTTCTTTTCCCAGGGAAAGCGGGATAGGTCCCCCGGGACGGCGGGCCAATCAGCCGTTTCATCCCCTTCCATATAACTCCTTGACCTTGGCCCTGTCCACCGCTCCGGATGTGGTTTTCGGCAACAATTCCACAAACTGGACATATCGCGGCTTTTTGTAGCGCGCGATCCGTCCCGCTACAAATTCCACCAGTTCCTCCGCCGAAAGCTTCTTTCCCGGTTTCAATACACAGACCGCTTTCACCCCTTCTCCAAACTTGGGGTCCGGAACGCCGATCACCGAAGCGGAATCGACGTCTGGATGTTCCAGGATCACCTGTTCTACTTCGGCCGGGTACACATTTTCTCCACCCGGCTTGATCAATTCCTTTTCCGGCTTTCGCCCAGCAAACCAAAGATACCCGTCCTCATCCAGCCTCCCCAGATCTCCGGTATGATGCCATCCGTTTCGAAACGTGTATCGATTGTCCTCTTCCTGGTTCCAGAACCCCAGAAACACCAAAGGTCCCTGCACCGCAATCTCTCCCACCTCTCCCACCGCTACCGGTTTTTCCCCTTCGTCCACCAATTGCATCCGAATCAGCAATCCCGGTTTTCCGGCCGATCCCAACCGCTCCCGAGCCGGAGAAAAGCTGACCATGCCGGACGTTTCGGTCTGGCCGTACAACGTCCAGAAGGTTGCATGTGTTTTGGATTCAAACGCCCGGATGGCATCCGGATTGTCCAGCCCCAAAACATGGCGCAGAGACGACAGGCGGAATTTTCCTTCATCGATTTCCGATGTCAGGTTTGACAGAATGGGCGGAAAACTTCCGATAATGGTGATTTCTTCCCGGTCGATGTTTTCCAGCGACTTTCGAGCATCGAAACGTTCCATGATCACGTTTTTCCCCCCCGCGTGCATGACCGACAAGGACAGGTTGAGGCCGGTGATGTGAAAAATCGGCAGCATGTTCAAGTAGGCGTCTCCTGCATGCAACCCCATGGTGGCGATCGTCTGCAGGTTGGATGCAAGGATGTTCCCGTGAGACAATACCGCCCCGCGGGACTTCCCCGCCACGGCCGCGGTATAGATGATGCAGAACGGATCGTCTGACACCAGCTCCGGTACGCTGATCCCGGCTTCCTGTATCAGGCCCTCCAGAGGCGTCAAGGAATCCGGAGCAAATCCCAGAATCAGCCCCCTGAACCCATTTTCGGCCATTTTTGCAGCTGTATCGGTGTGCTCGGAATCCACGCAGAGCGCTTTGGGGGTGCAATCCAATAGAATATGTTCGATTTCATCCAGGGAAAGCCGCCAGTTGATCGGCACGACAATGGCACCTACAGCGGCCGCCGCTCCGAAGATCTCAAAATACCGGTGGCAGTTGTAGGCCAGGATCCCGATACGGTCTCCTTTCCCGATTCCCTTTCTGTGGAACCCGGCGGCCAGCCTGTTGATCCGATGAAAAACCTCTTGGCAGGAATGGGACAACCCGCCACAGACCAGAGAAGGTTGGCTGCCATAAACCTCCGCATTCCTTCGGAACACATCATACACGGTAAATTCTCTCATTCCCCCCTCCTTGTAAAAAATCCTGGAATCACCCAAATCTTTATCAAACACTCACCGCTTCGGGATCACACCCCCTGCAACGGAAATTGCCGGGTGATCAGCGCGATTTCGTCATCCCTGGTTTTGAGTTTTCCGTTCAGTTTTTCATTCCGCAAGGTCAGCAAAATCTCTTTGAAAACAGGCCCCGGCGGATATCCCATCTGTTTCAGATCCTCTCCGGTGATATACGGCTTAACAAATCGGAGCTTGACGAAATAGTTGGATATCGCACGCTTGACCCGCTCCTGCCGTGTGGCAGCCATCATGTACAGTTTTAGCTCCGTGCGGATTCCAGCCAGACGGTCAACCAACACGCTGTTGATAACCGGCATCCGTCGTTCCAGCCAATACAGGGTGGAATCCGCCTGGTAGCGTTCCTTGCCAAGAATCGCAGTCAGCCACGGGGCCAATTCCAGGCGGGTGAATATTTCCTCCGAAATCCGCTCGTCATACCCTCTGAGGAGGGCCAGGAAATACACCGACCATTTCATGATCGACTCTTCCAAAAACAGGAGATCATGCCAGGAAACCACTTTTTTCACCGAATTCAACAATCCGATCTTATCTTCACCCAACTGCAGGTTCGGATGAATCACCCGAAGCAATTGAAAATCGTTCAATCGGGCAATGGCCGGGGCGGGATTTTCCTCGTCCAGGATTTGCCGGATCTCATGAAACACCCGTCTGCCGCTCAGCCGGGAAAAAAAATCCATCTTCACGGCATTTTCGATCAATCCGACCGTCAGCCTTCCAATCGAAAATCCGAACCGCTGCTCGAATTTAATTGCCCGGAACGCGCGGGTGGGATCCTCCACAAAACTCAGATTGTGCAGCACCCGGATCGCCTTCTCCTTGATATCCTTCTGGGCGGAAAAAAAATCGATCAGGGTGCCGAATTTTCCCGGATTGAGCTGAATGGCCAAGGTGTTAATGGTGAAATCTCTCCGAAACAAGTCTAACTTGATCGAACTCATCTCCACGATCGGCATGGCCGTGGGAAACTTGTAGTACTCCATTCTGGCCGAAGCGACATCAATTTTGAAGTGATCCGGAAAAATGATGACAGCCGTACCGAAATGTTCATGAGTGTGGACACGAGCCTCCTTCAACGCAGCGAACCGTTTCGCGAAGGTGATGCCGTCTCCTTCCACGACCACATCCATGTCCTCGTTGGGGCGATATAGAAACAGATCCCGTACAAAGCCGCCGACAACATAGGCTTCGAGTTCCATCTCTTTGGCGACCTCGCCGATATCGGCCAACAGTTTCATGACACGATCGGAAAAGCGTTCTTTCATGAAATTGAGGATATTCCGGGTCCGCGCATGGGGTATGTCCTGATAATTGCCCGCATCTGCCGCCATTTCCCGGCTCGATTGACGGACACGGAGG
>CAZTKB010000365.1:0-3098 GCA_964614125.1 uncultured Desulfobacterales bacterium
GAGGGTAGCCGCCTCGTTATTATAATAATTTTGGAGGGGAATTCCCCATCCGCGAACGTATAATTCTCCAGGTTCTCCCACAGAAACTTCGATTCCCTGGTCGTTGAGCAACCGTACTTCCTTATATATTACCGGCTTCCCGATGCTTCTTATTTTCCCCCATTGATATGTGGGCTTTAAAACCGTAACAATTTGATGTTCAGTCGATCCATATCCCTCATACAATTTTGTGTTCGGAAAATATCTTAATGTTCCTTCTTTGATGGTGGTCCACAAAGGAGAAGAAGCCACCAGAATGGTATGGATCGATTTTCTATGAAACTTACCGCTTTTTTGGGGAGATAGTTCCAGAATAAGGTTAAGCATAGTTGGCACTACAGAAGTTATGGTAATATTTTCCTGATCTACAATTTGAAGCATCTCTTCCGGATCAAATGCTTTGGAGTGATATATATACAGTGTACCGCCCACAATGATCATCAGCAAGCTGCACATGATTGCATTGGCGTGAAACAGAGGCATTACCAGCATAAACTTATCGTCTTCGTTGTAATTTCCATAGTCAACCAGCCACTGCGTCGCATTTTCCAACAATGCTCGATGTCTTGTCGGAACGCCTTTGGGTAGATCAGTTGTTCCGGAGGTATACCCAATATAACAAACATGATTTTCTTCGATCGGTATTTTCGGGCGGATTCCAGGTGAAAGGGATACCAATTCATGATAGCTTTTGTATTCAGGTAATGTTTTACCGACAATTAAGACGCTAGCCGGATCAACAACTGTACCGATCAGTGGAACAACTTTTTCTATTAGATCCGCTCCAACAAAAAATGCCTTGGAATTGGAATGAGTATACAGGAATTCAATTTCGTGTGTATTATTTCGGAAATTGATGGGCACACCGATAACTCCCGATCTGGCCAGGCCAAAAAAAATTTCAATGGATTCAATACAATTGTGGAGGATTACGGCACATGAATCCCCTTTCTGAAGGCCCATAGCTTGCAGAACATGAACGATTTGGTTGGCCCTTGTATCCAGGTCACGGTATGTAACGGAGCGGTTTTCATCTTTCAGTACTGTTTTTTCAGGCCATCGCAATGCAGATAGTCGCAGACAGTCCCCGATATTCATTTCAAAAATTCTCCTTTTGTTTTCAAGACATCACCATCAGGCGACCCTAACCATGTTCGTCAAATTAATTTGATAGTGAAATTGGAGGAGTTTTCCGGCTACCTTTCGTTCAGGCATGGGAAACCAATTTTGCCATTCAGGTTTGAAAGAATTTATTCTCTCCGTCATGTCGAATGAACAAAAATTGGTTTCAGTCAGTATAAGGAATTTTTTGCGTCAAAAACGATCTCCCCTTGTTTCACATCATAGACACCGGAGGGCGTCAGCCTCAATTCTATTAACGGGCTGAAGGTGAGAAACCATATCGTCCATAAGGGCTCTTCGAGCCTACATCCATGTTCCCAAAATATTTCTTTGGTAAGATCCAACTGGCGTGCCGTATCTTCCAGGGAACCGTCCGCCATGGTTCCCCCGATAGGTAAATGCAGCTCATGGATAACCTGGCTGTTCCGGATCAGTACAACTCCCCCCTTCATTTCCAGGAGCCTTTCCAGGGCAATCCACATCGCCTGATCATTTCTTCCAAGGACCAGTATCTCATGAATCTCATGACAAACGCTTGTGCTGATTGCATCGACATCAATCCCAAGCCCTTTGACAAAACCGGTGTTGTACATTTTCCCGTTTCTGAGAATTACAGTGGCCTTGAATATGTCATTTTCCGCGTCGGCCTCGACATAGCCGTCATGAATGGGGAGGATGAGATCCTGTCTTCTGGTTATTGTTTTGTTTTGAATGACTGCGACTGGAATTCCTTTCGATCGGTCAATAGGAGCTTTGACCCGGAACCAATCAGGGGGATGGTTGCCCACGATAAGCGGTTTTCCCTCATCTCTGATTCGGGGGCGGGGGGAGGGAGCAAGGAGGTAATTTTGATTCTGGACGACCATTCTCCCATTCTGCATTACCGAGTATGGCGTGGGATTTTGAAGATCCTTGATAACCAAAATGTCCGCCATCCTTCCCGGAGAGATGGCTCCGAGGCTGTGATCCATTCCAGCGTAGGTTGCCGGATTGATGGTACACATTCGTATGGCTTGGATCGGATGGACATTCATCTGAATTGCTTTTCGAATACCATAATCCATGTACCCATCCCGAATGATCTGATCGGGGAACAAACCATCCGGGGTCAGAATAACCCTGGGTGAATGACCGACCCTGTCGTCGGTGAGAACGGGTCCCAGCATTTCCATTTCACACCGGATGGAGCCACACCGGATCATGGTGTAAAGTCCCAATCGCAATCGGTTATATACATCATCCGGAGTAACCGCTTCATGGCAGGAAGTGAGCCCACCGGCAATCAAACCGTTCAGTTTTTCATAGGAGGCTCCAGAAGTGTGGCCCTCAACGGTTTTCCCGACGTTTCGCGCAGCAGAGATTCGGGTCAGCAACGTCATGTCGCGTTTCAGGATGCGTGTGTAGGGTGTTATTTCTGCAAGACCAATTACCTGGGGCATTTGCAGCAATTCATTGATTTGATCTTCGGTAAAAAACTCTTCACCTTCCACTCCGGGAAATGGAGGACTGACCGCCGGAATGAAGAAAAAAGTTCGGATCGGATACCATTCAGAATCCATCAGAATCTCTTGGAATCCCTTTATTCCGACAGAGTTGCACATATCCTGGGCGTCCACAAAGGCAGTAGTGGTTCCGTGTCTGACAACATAGTCGCAGAATGAAGCTGGATTTGAAAAAAGATCCGGGTGACAGTGGGCGTCAATAAAACCGGGTACCAGAAAGGCGCCCTCCACATCGATGATACTGGTGGAAGAGGAAACCATCCGGTCGGAATTACCAACGTAAGCGATACGATTTCTTTTTACCGCAACATTTCCCTCCAGAATTTCACCTGTATATACATTAACAATTCGGCCGTTATTAAAATAAAAATCCGCAGCTTCCTTCCCTTGGCTTACGGCGATAAGACTTCGAATCAGTTCCAAATTGTTATCTTC
>CAZTKB010000366.1:0-3086 GCA_964614125.1 uncultured Desulfobacterales bacterium
AGCTGACAACAACCCACACATACGCCCATGGTGTTGGGAGAGGGTCAGGGTGGGGTGACAGTAAAGGCGGGAAGATCACGGAGTCCTGGATTCTTGTCCGCCGATATTGAAAATTGAACCGGAAAATCGTAAGGTAGGATTCCATGAAATCTCCTGCCATACTATCCAAGCTTGTCCTGTATATTCTGTCCCGTAGGCCGGATGAATACGGGCTGGTGTTGGATCCGGACGGATTTGTCCGGACCAGATCCCTGTTGCAGGCAATTCAGGAGGAACCCGGATTCGGGTATGTCCGCATGGCGGATATCACCCATTTGCCCCTCTTGGCCCAAACCCCCATCGAAATCTGCGAGGGCCAAATCCGGGCGGTTCACCGTGAGCATCTTCCCGGGGTCGAGTTCTGTCATAATCCGCCCAAGCTACTATACCTAACAGTCCGTCGCAAAGCCTATGGCCATGTACTGGAAAAGGGGATTCTGCCTTCCATTTTTTCCGGGATTGTCCTGGTCCAAGAAGATACCCGGGCCGTTTTCCTGGGCAAGCGCCAGGATCCGGACCCGGTTCTCCTGACGGTTCAGACCCGGGAGGCCATGGCCCGCGGGGTTGAATTTTTTCAGATCGGCAGCATATTTTATGTCGCCGCGCTTCCGCCCGGATGTTTTACCGGACCTCCGCTGTACCGGATTCTGCCTGCTGAAAACATTGGATCCGAAGCCAAAGAAAACATCCCTAAAACACCAGGGAGCTTTTTTCTGGATAGAATACCGGAACCGGGAGTAGGGAAAACATCCGGGAGAGGTGGGCGAAAAAAAAGAATAATCTGGAAAACGGAGCGCAAACATTCCAACACCCGAAACCGAACTTCGAGAGGAGAAAAAATATGAAAATTGCATTTCCAACGGAAACCGATCTGGGGATTAACAGCACTGTCTTCGGGCATTTCGGATCCGCGCCGTTTTTTATGGTGGTGGATTCCCGAACCCGGGAAACAGAATCGATTACCAATGTCGATTTGCATCACCAGCACGGACAGTGCCAGCCGCTGGCCGCCCTGAACGGCCGACCTGTTGATGCGGTGGTGGTTGGTGGTATCGGAGCCGGCGCCCTGCGGAAGCTACAGGCCGCCGGAATCCGGGTGTACCGTGGTGTGGAAGGGTCGGTATCCGATAATCTGGTCCTGATTCTGGCTGGAAAACTCCCGGAATTCGATCTATCCCTGACTTGCGCCGGTCACAGCGGTGGAGATGGTTGTATTCATTAAATGAGGATCCTTCTATCCCATAACCTAGAGCTGGAAGGGGTTCCCACCGGTATCCGCGATATGCTGGTTCAGCAGTTGCGGATGGAAAATCCTCGGTGGATTGAAAACGAACGGATGGGGCGGTGGAACCGCACGACTCCCCATTACCTGGAGTTTTTTGAAATGGTGTCCGGAAACCGGATGACCGTTCCAAGGGGCTATCTTCGTCGCCTGCTTACCGCATGCCGGGAAAATGGGGTCCAGACCGAACTGATTGATCAACGTCGCCGCCTGGCCGACACTCCATTTTCTTTCCGTGGAGAGTTGCGTCCGTTTCAGCGGGTTGCCGTCGAAACAATGCTTGCGAGGCATTTCGGAACTTTGTGCGCTCCTACCGGAAGCGGAAAGACCGTGATGGCTGCCTGTATGATCGCCGAACGTTCCCAGCCGGCCTTGATTGTGGTTCATACCCGGGAACTGGGCCTTCAATGGATCCAACGGTTGTCGGACTTTCTGGATATCTCCCCGGAAGAAATCGGTTTTGTGGGCGGAGGGAAAAAGGATTTCGGTGCGCGGATCACCGTCGCATTGGTTCAGACTTTGTACAAGTGCGCGGAGGCGGCTTCACGCGGTACTGGTTTTCTGATCGTGGACGAGTGCCATCGATGTCCGAGCAGAACCTTTACAGAGGCGGTTTCCCACTTTGGTTCCTACTACATGCTGGGTTTGTCGGCTACCCCATACCGGCGGGATGGACTTTCTTCGCTGATTTTTCATTTCTTGGGAGATATTCATCACCGGGTGGACCAAAAAGGGCTGGAAGCTACCGGGGACATCTTGAAAGCCGAGGTGGTCCAGAAAGAAACCGGATTCAAACCCTATTTTGATCCAGTCCGCGAATACAGCAAGATGCTGGCGGAGTTGACCGCCGATGACCAACGCAACCGGTTGATCGCAGAAGATGTTTTTCAGGAAGCCCTCCAACAGAATGGAGTCTGCCTGGTGCTTTCGGATCGAAAACATCATTGCGAAACCTTACGGGCTGTTCTTCAATTCCGTTACGGGATTCAGGCCGAACTCCTGACCGGGGATGTACCGGAAGGGGAACGGAGCCGCATTGTGGATCGGATCCGGTCCGGAGGAACCCATGTTCTGATTGCTACCGGACAACTGGTCGGGGAAGGGTTCGATTGCCCTGGGCTGTCCACCTTGTTTTTGGCGACTCCCATCCGCTTCAGCGGCCGCGTGATTCAGTATATCGGGCGGATTCTACGCCCGGCGCCTGGAAAGCGGCGGGCGAAGATCTACGATTATGTGGATATTCATGTGGGGGTTCTGAAAAACGCCGCCGATGCCCGCATGCGGATATACCGGCCCTGATAGCGTTGTACTCCTGGACTTCGGATTATTTTACAGGGATATACCGGGTTCCTTTTCCTTTTCCGATTTTTTTCAACACTCCCAACCTAACCATGGACTGCAAATCGTAGAGCGCGGTCCTTCCTGTCAGACCTCCTCCCACCAGATCCTGGTATTCCTGCCGGGTGATCTCTTTTTTCTCCAGAATCCAAGGTAAGGCCCGGATCTGCCGGTCATTCAAGGTTCGGGATGCGGATTGGCTTGTCATGTTGCCTGAAACCGGTTTGGGACGGGTATTGCGGGCTATTGCGGACAAACGCCCAGCCGTTCCCCCGTTTGTACCGGTACCGGCTGTTTCTTCCAGGCGGATATCCTCCGTCTGGATGACGTCGCTTTCCACCATGGCTACGGCCCGGGTGATGCAGTTTTTCAATTCCCGAACGTTTCCGGGCCAATGGTAATTTTTTAACCGTTCAAAGGCCCCCTT
>CAZTKB010000367.1:0-3086 GCA_964614125.1 uncultured Desulfobacterales bacterium
GCATGTGCTGACCTGCCTGATCCCGGCGTTTTTCATTGCCGGCGCCATCGCGGTATTTGTATCCCAGGCCTCGGTTCTCAAATATTTCGGTGCCCAGGCCAAAAAAGTGCTGGCCTATTCCGTGGCCTCGGTTTCCGGAACCATCCTGGCGGTCTGCTCCTGCACGGTTTTGCCGCTGTTTGCCGGTATTTACACCCGGGGTGCGGGAATCGGTCCGGCCACCGCTTTTTTGTACTCCGGTCCGGCCATCAATGTGCTGGCCATTGCGATGACCGCAAAGATTCTGGGTTGGCGCCTGGGGCTGGCGCGTGCCATCGGCGCCGTCCTTTTTTCTATTCTGACCGGTCTGCTGATGGCCTTCATTTTTCGGAAGGATGACGCGGATCGGACCGCGGGGCAGATGTATTTTCCGGATGAGGATGAAAAAGGGCGGACCCTGTTGCAGGACGGCCTGTATCTGCTTACCATGGTGCTGATCCTGGTGTTTGCCGCGTTTGCGCGGCCCGCCGAAGGTTCCACCGGTTTGTGGCCGGCGATTTTTGCCGCCAAATGGTATATCACCATCGTTTTGCTGCTGATTCTGGCCTGGATGATCTATTCCTGGTTCAGCGCGGAAGAACGGACCAATTGGGTACAATCTACCTGGGGGTTCATGAAGCAGGTATTTCCACTGTTGGGAGCCGGTGTCCTTGTGGCCGGGTTCCTGCTGGGCCGTCCGGGCCACCCGGCCCTGATTCCGGAATCCTGGGTACAAAACCTGTTGGGAGGCAACTCTTTGGGGGCCAACCTGTTCGCCTCCCTGGCAGGGGCGCTGATGTATTTTGCCACGCTGACCGAGGTTCCCATTCTCCAGGGCCTGATGGGATCGGGCATGGGTAACGGCCCTGCTTTGGCGTTGTTGTTGGCCGGCCCTGCTTTGTCTTTGCCCAATATGCTGGTCTTGATCGGAGTGATGGGAGCCCGAAAGACCGTTACGTTTTGCGGAATCATTGTCGTGTTGTCCACGATCGCCGGGATGTTGTTCGGAACGATCTATCCCTAGGAAAAAGGTGTTTTGAATGGTTCTTCGGCAAGAACAGGTATTGAAAAAGGAGTGAATCATGGATATTAAGGTGCTGGGCCCCGGCTGCCCCAAATGCCGGCAAGCGGAAAAAGTGGTACAGGAAGCCGTCGAGGAAGCGGGCGTGTGCGCCACGGTCGAAAAAGTGACGGACATCATGAAAATCGCTGAATATGGGGTATTCGGAACTCCGGCGGTCGTGGTGGATGGTGAGGTCAAATCCGTGGGGAAAATTCCCAAAAAAGAGGATGTGATTCAGTGGTTGCGAAAATAAGAAATCTGTATGGGTGTTTCCGGATGGGGGGTGGAGTGGGAAACGTATTGCGATGAGAGGTTTTTCCATGAAAGAAGCCCATCCGATGAAACCAGCTTTCTCCCATAATGATGTTGCCAACGAAAGAAAGTGGCGGCAGATGATGGTGCAGGGCATTGCCATCCTGTCGGCGGCAATCATCATAGCGATACTGGTGAATCATCTTCGTTTTTCGCCGTTGCCGCTTATCGGTGACTGGTCTGTCCAGGCCCGGTTGTCCACACCTTCCGGCCGCCGATTGGCTATACCACTGGAAGAGGCCAAGGCACTGTTTCAATCAGGAACCGGGGTGTTTCTGGATGCCCGCCCTGCGGAGGATTTTCAAAGAGGACATATCGAAGGTGCCAGAAGCCTTCCTTGGACCGAAGCGGAGCGGTTGGCGATGGAGGTGGTCGGGGAGTTGGCGGATCACACGCCGATCATCGCCTATTGTGACGGCGAAACCTGTAACCTCAGCAAGGATCTGGCTTTGTTTCTAGACAGCCTGGGATATACCCGGGTGTATGTTCTGGTCAACGGTTGGACCCTTTGGATGGAAAAAGGCCTGCCGGTGGCTTCCGGTATGGAAAATGGACGATGAAAACCCACTGCTACCCCTGCCCGGAACACAATTCGCACGACTGTGGGCACCATCACCGACCGGCATTGGAGGATACCACCGGTTCGCGGCTGCTGATCACCCTGGCCCTGAATTTCATCATTCCGACAGTGCAGATCATTGGAGGGATTGCGGCGCACAGTATGGCTCTGATTTCCGATGCCACGCATAATTTCAGTGATTTCACCGCGATTCTGATTTCCTATATTGCCCTTCGTATCGGGAAAAAGGGTGCTTCCCTGCAGAACACCTTCGGGTACCGGCGAGCGGAAATTCTGGCCGCGGTACTCAACGTGGCCATTCTTTTCGGCGCATCCATATTTATCCTGTTGGAGGCGGTTTCACGCCTGAAATCCCCGCAGGCGGTTTCGGGCGGCCTGGTAATGGGAATCGCGGCCGTGGGGGTTGTCGGCAACGGTTTCTCCGCCTGGCTGCTGCACCGGGATGCCCAGGACAGCGTCAATGTCCGGGGCGCGTTCCTGCACATGATGGGGGATATGCTCACCTCGGTGGCGGTGCTTGTCAACGGCCTTATTCTATACTATCTTCCCTGGAACTGGCTTGATCCGCTGCTGTCGATTCTGATTGTTGTCTTTATCGTGAAAAACGGCTGGTCGATTCTGAAAGAATCCACCGCGATTCTCATGAACGCCACCCCGGAACACCTGGACATCCGGAAAATCCAGGATTTCCTGGCCGGACAACCGGAGATATCCGGGGTTCATTACCTGCATGCCTGGCGGATCGGGTCGAAAGGCATCGCCTTTTCCGCCCATGTGGTGGTGCCGGATCAGCCCATCAGCCGGATCCAAGGTCTTCAGAACCGGGTTCAGCAGGAACTGCTGGAGAAATTCGGGATCGACCATCCGGTTCTCCAGTTCGAAAGCGAGTGTTGCGGAAACGGAACCCTGCTGTGTGAGTATTCCTGCGCACCGTCTTCCAAAACAACCTTATTGAATCACAGTCACCAGGATATCGCTATGAACCCCTCGTTTTTCCGGCTGTCCAAGACGGCGGCGATTTTTTGCCGGTTGATATTGGCGGGAGTTTTTCTGTATGCCTCCTATGACAAGATCCTGCATCCCGTGGCTTTTGCCGAGGCGGTGTTCAACTAT
>CAZTKB010000368.1:0-3084 GCA_964614125.1 uncultured Desulfobacterales bacterium
TTCCTTCCCTCCCTCCCCAGCAGAGGATGGGCATGGATATCCATTTTTTCCCTCCCCCCTGGTGGGGGAGGGTCAGGGTGGGGGGGAAAAGTCTCCCCATCCCCGAATCGAATAATATTCCCGGATCATCCGATTCAGGTCGTCTTTTCGGATGACGGCCCCGTTTTCCAGCGGCTCGCGGAAAAACCGTTCGGGCAGGCTATCGTCCGCGGGAGTCAGCCCTTCCCGGATGTTGAAGGTTCGGGCCAGGTTGCTCACGGTCGCGGCTCGTTGGGCCAGTTCGGATTGGTCCAGATTCAGGCCGGTCGTCAGGGCCACGATCCGGGACAACTGGTCCCAGCTGTAGAAATCCCGGTAAAAACGGCAGGTGATCAAACAGTCGTGCAGGGTGCACCGGTCTTCGAAATCCACGAACAGCTTTGCTTTGCCTTCCACCTGGTCCAGAGGGATCATGCCGGCCAGTTCGGCCTTGTAGAAGGTGCTGCGCAAATGGCATGCGCCGCGGTCGCTGACCGCGTAGGCCAGGCCCATGCCGTTGAGGCTCCGCGGATCGTACCCGGCCGGCTCCAATCCCTTGACATGGATGGAGAGATCGGACAGTCCCCATACGCCGGAGGCATGCCGGGTTCCTTCGGCCAGGATGTTTCCGATGCCTTCCCGGTAACAGATCCCGTTCAGGATTTCCGCGACATGATCGGGGTTTCCGTAGGAGAACCGATCCGGAATGATGCCCCGAAGAGACGCTTCGATGGCCAGGGCCGCCAGGTTCCCGGCCGTGATCGTGTCCATGCCCATGCGGTCACACAGGTCGTTCAACCAGGCGATTTCCGAAATGGAGGCGATCAGACACAACCCGCCAAAGGCGTAAATGGTTTCGTATTCCGGCCCCTCCAGCTTCAGGCCCGCATGTCGGCCCTCCTTCACGACACCCGCCTTGCCGCATCCGATAAAACAGGTCCGGCAGGATTTGGGTTTGACCTTCAGGTGGTCATGCATGGCATCCGCACTGATTCCTGGCCATTGATCAAAGGTTCCGGCTGACCAGTACCGCGTGGGAAAGGCATGTGCGGTATTCAGGAGGGCCACCATCATGGGCGTTCCGTTATTCCGGTAGGCTTCGGTTGCCTTGTGATCGCGGAAATCGGCCAAGGTTTGGCGGGCGTAGGCTTTCAGCCCATCCGGATCATGAACCGGCCGGGTGCGGCTTCCGTGAAAGGCCACAGCCTTGATGTGTTTGGCACCCAACACCGCGCCCATGCCGGTTCTTCCGGCCGAGCGCCAGGTATCGTTTTCGACCACCGCACAGCGCACCCGGTTTTCCCCCGCTGGCCCGATGCAGATCACTCCTGCATCCGGCGCATCCACCAGGGAACGAATGGTCTGCTCCGTCTCGTATGTATCCATTCCCCACAAATCAGAGGCATCGTGGAACCGGACACCGGTATCGGAGATCTCGATCCAGACGGGTGTATCGGAACTTCCATGGAAAACAAACGCGTCATATCCGGTACGGCTCATCGGTATCGCGACTTTTCCTCCGGAATAGGAATGCCCCAGAAAGCCGGTCAGCGGGGATTTGGAAAGAATCCCGTAGCGGCAGGACCCATACACCGGCGTGTCCGATGTCGGCCCCAGGGCGATCACCAGGTGGTTTTCCGGGGACAGAGGGTCCACACCCGCCGGGTTTTTTTGAAGCAGCAGGGAGACTCCCAACCCCTTGCCGCCCAGAACCGAGCGGGACAGATCTTCGTTCAGCGTTTCGACGGTCGTGGTGCGGGCGGTGACATCCATCACCAGGACCCGGTGAAACAATCCGTTCATGGTGTCGTCCTTTCTTGGGGGAATGGAAATTCCCGCCCCCACTCCGGTTGCGGGAACGCGGGATCGTTTCTACCTGCCCAGATCGGCCAGGCATTCCTCGAGGATCGCAAACCCTTTGTCCAGCTGTGCTTCCGTAATCACCGGGGGCATCAGGGTCCGGGTGACATTTCCGAAATTGCCGCAGGAAATGAGCACCAGTCCCTTGTCAAAACACATTTTGACCAGTTTCTTGGCCTCGTCGCCTGCCGGAGCCTTGGTTTCCCGATCCCGGACGAGTTCCATCGCGAGCATCGGCCCCTTGCCGCGAACATCCCCGATGATTTCGTATTTTTCCTGCAGTCCGGTCAGCCGCCGGTAAACGGTTTTACCCAGGTCTTCGGCTTTTTGCAGCAGATTGTCTTCCACCATCACTTCCAGTACGGCCAGCGCGGCCCGGCAGGAGATCGGGTTGCCCGCATAGGTTCCTCCCAGTCCGCCGACATGGGGCTTGTTCATCAGTTCCGCACGCCCGGTGACGGCACTGATCGGAAGTCCCCCGCCCAGGCTTTTGGCCAAGGTCGTGATGTCGGGTGCCACACCCCAGTGTTCGATGGCAAACATTTTCCCGGTCCGGCCCACGCCGGTCTGCACCTCGTCAATGATCAATGTGATTCCGTATTTCCGGCAGATGGCCTGCAATTTGGGGAAATATTCCGGCGGTGGTGTGACAAACCCCCCCTCGCCCTGGATCGGTTCCGCAATGACTGCGGCGGTGTTTTCCGCTGCGACATGGCCAATGAAGAACTCTTCCAGATAATCCGCGCAGGCGGTATTGCAGGAGGGATATTTTAAACCGAAGGGGCAACGGTAGCAATAGGCGTATGGCATCCGATAAATTTCCGGGGCGAACGGGCCGAAACCCAGTTTGTACGGTTTGACTTTGCTGGTCAACGACATGGTCAGCAATGTCCGGCCGTGGAAACCGTTTTCGAAACAGATGATCCCCTGACGACCCGTCGCATACCGGGCGATCTTGACCGCGTTTTCGACCGCCTCTGCGCCGCTGTTGGCAAACATGGACATTTTTTCGAATTCGCCCGGAGCCATGGCATTCAGTTTTTCGGCCAGTCTGACATAGGACTCGTACATCGCAATGTGAAAACAGGTATGAATGAACTTATCCGCCTGATCCTTGATGGCCTCCACCACTTTGGGATGGCAGTGGCCCACGTTATTTACCCCGATTCCGCCGGCGAAATCGATCAATTCCCGCCCCTCCAAGTC
>CAZTKB010000369.1:0-3081 GCA_964614125.1 uncultured Desulfobacterales bacterium
ATGATCGAGGAAGTCATGTGCGCGACCCTTCACAGTCATACGTTGGTCAAAACCGGCGATTTGGTGGGAGCGACACGGGCCATTCCCCTCGTGATGAAGCGGGCGCCGGTGGAGCGCGCGGCCGCCATTGCCGCCCGAAACGGTGGGACCATCCGCGTTGCAGCCCTGCGAACAGCCAAAGCCGGCCTGATTGTCACCGGAAACGAAGTGTTTCATCAGCTGATACCAGACCGGTTCGAACCGGTCCTTCGAGCCAAGGTGGCAGGTCTGGGCTCCGAAATCGCCGGCGTGGTGTTCACGCCCGACGACGAAATCCGGATCACGGAAGCCATTCACCGGTTTTTGCAGGAAGGATGTGATCTGCTGCTGTTGAGCGGCGGAATGAGCGTGGATCCGGACGATGTCACGCGGAAAGCGGTGCGCCGGGCCGGCGCTTCGGAAATCCATTACGGTGCCGCTGTTCTCCCGGGAGCCATGTTCATGACAGCCTACCTCGAAGATGTTCCGGTACTGGGAGTGCCCGCCTGCGGCCTGCATCATTCGATCACCGCCCTGGATCTGATCCTGCCTCGTGTTCTGGCAGGAGAGAAAATAGGGAAAAAAGAACTGGCATTTTTGGGGCACGGAGGTCTTTGCATGGACTGTCCGACCTGCAGGTATCCCCATTGTCCGTTCGGTAAAGGCATCTAAGAAACCCCAAACCCTGCTCAACGAGTGTGAAGGAAACACGGTAGGATGACCTGTCCTACCGCAAACGGACTGGCGGCGCGCCGAACAACCGGATGGTTGAATCGGGGCGGGCAGGGGTGGGACAAATCCCCTGAATGACACCGCTGTGGTTGAAAAACAGGGTTCAGCATGGTACAAATACAATAAAATTCAAATTTTGGCGGCTTGCTCCTTTTGTTTCACCGCCGCCCCCAATAGGTCCGACATACTCGAATCAAAAAGGCGATGCCATGGAAACATTACGATCCGATGAAATACGAAGCGCGGTCCGCGAAAACTATGGGAAACTGGCTGAATCCACCATTTCGGGCGGGTGCTGCTGTTCCGGATCCGCCTGCTGTGGAACCCCGAAGGATGTGTCGGCCGCTGAAATTTCCAGGGCATTGGGGTATTCCGAGGCCGATGTGACCGGTGTTCCGGAAGGGGCGAACATGGGGCTGGGTTGCGGCAATCCCCAAGCCATCGCGAACCTGAAACCCGGTGAAACCGTCCTGGACCTGGGCAGCGGCGGAGGCTTCGATTGCTTTCTGGCAGCCAAGGCCGTCGGGGAAACCGGGCATGTGATCGGGGTGGACATGACGCCTGAGATGGTTTCCAAAGCCCGAAAAAACGCGGTGGAAATCGGGTTCCGTCATGTCGAGTTCCGCCTCGGGGAATTGGAAAACCTTCCGGTGGCAGACGGCATCGTGGATGTCATTCTGTCCAACTGCGTGATCAACCTGTCGCCGGAAAAACAGCGGGTCTTTGACGAGGCCTTCCGCGTCCTGAAGCCCGGCGGCCGTCTTGCGATATCCGATGTGGTCCAGACCGCGGTCATGCCGGAGGCCATTTTGAAGGACATGGCCCTGTATTCCGCCTGTATCACCGGAGCTTCCCCGGTATCGGACCTGGAATCCATGCTGCAAAAGTCCGGCTTCCAACATATCCGGATCCAACCCAAGCCCGAAAGCCGACATTTCATCCAGGACTGGGCACCCGGCAGCCGGGTCGAGGATTATGTGGTGTCCGCCACCATCGAGGCTGTCAAGCCTTAATATCTGAAAAACATGGAACCAAACCCTGCTACTAATGAAAGAATAGCAGGCGAAAAATCGGAATCGGTCCTCCGATCCAGATGAGCGATGCCCTCATCCTCCACACCTCCAAAGAAGCGGACGCTTTTATTGGGGAATCTGCAGAAGAGGCGCGGGAAATAGATTTTGATAGGCGCTATTGATTGTATTATTGTGATACAAAATATTATCGATGGAGGATTTGATATGCATACGGTAACCATATCGCCAAAATACCAAATTGTAATACCCAAAACAGTCAGAAAGGCACTGCATATCAGACCTGGACAGAAAATGATGGTGGTAGAATACCAAGGGCGGATTCAACTGATTCCAGAAAGGGATATTGCCGAACTTCGGGGCTTTTTGAAGGGGATCAACACGGAGTTCGAACGAGAGGGACCCGCTCCTTCCCATCTCTGCCACACTCCGGCGTGTCCAACCGTTTGCCGGCACCAGGAGAAATGAAGACGTTTCGGCCGCTGAAATTTCCTGGGCACCGGGATATCTGGAGGTGGATGCGGCCTATCCACTCATTTTGACATCAGGCACCACCAGCACCGGAATCGGGCTGTCTTTGACAACTCTTCGGGAAATACTGCCCATCAACGCCGACTGGATCAAACCCGCTCCCTTGTTTCCCATGACCAGCATGCCGAAATCACCGGATGCGGCATGGAGCAGGATTCGTTCGGCGGGATGGCCGGTTTCCACGATCACATCCCGTATCAGCAACGGGCAGCTCGGCACCTGTTCGGCGGCCTTTTGGCAAAACTGTCCGATGGAACTCCGAATGCGCTCGATCAGATCGATTTCGCTGTGCTTTTTCATTTCCGCCGCATCCCCGTAGCCCAGAAAAGCGGCCACCACCAAATCTGCGTTGGGAGAGACCTGATCGAAAACATGGATCACGGTAATATCCGCCCGACAGGATTCCGCCAGGCTGACGGCATACCCAAAGGCTTGGTTCGCGACCGGGGAAAGATCGGTCGCAAACAGAATATGGCGGATTTTCGGCTGGATGAAGTCCGGGTTCGATTGCATAAGCTACCCCCGCAGTTGGATGATTATATCTATGTGTATACAGCTCGGTTCAATTCGGCAAGAAAGACGGAAAGCTCCCGGATGGATTTCAGGCCCGTGACCCGGTACCCGATCGGCTGGCCCTGTCCGCCTCCCGGTAGGACCGCCTCAACACCTCCATGGGATGAACCACCGGGTAGGGAAGCACATGCTTCAGCTGCATCCGGCAACTCAGGCAGTCTCTGATAACACCTTCCGGATCAACTTCCCGGATCTT
>CAZTKB010000370.1:0-3060 GCA_964614125.1 uncultured Desulfobacterales bacterium
CATCCGAGTTCTTTTCCCAGGGAAAGCGGGATAGGTCGCCCCGGGACGGCGGGCTAAAAAACCGTTTGACAGCCTAAACCGCAGTGGACAAAATGGACCAATTCGGACGGACCATGTGTCCCGCTTTTACCCCCCCACCCTGGCCTTCCCCCACCAGTGGGGAGGGAAAAAAATGGCAGCCCTGCCCCAGCCTCCAATGGGGTACCAGCCTTTCCGCCGGAAAGCCGGAACAGGGGACCTATTCCGCCAGCAAGTGCCGCATCCGAGTTCTTTTCTCGAAAAAAACCCCCTGATCATCATGCATTCACTTGACTTTCCGAACGTCATCATGATACATCCAACCCAACTGTCGGGGCGTAGCGCAGCCTGGTAGCGCACTTGAATGGGGTTCAAGGGGTCGGAGGTTCAAATCCTCTCGCCCCGACCAGTTGCCTTCCACATATTTCCCGTTTTCATTCCCCAACCATCTTCCTGCTTTTTCGAAATTTCGTCTCCATCCGCAAAAGCCTTCCCGCTTCGATATCGGCCTGATGACCAAACCGCTTTTCCCCCGTTACCCCCACCCAACCTCCCGTAGAAACATGAGAAACTTTTCAGATGAGCTCTTGCACCGCATCGCGATGGGTGATAAGGTAATCGTATTGATCCACTCGATTGGTACCTCCAACACAAATTCATCCTGTTCACCAACCGTTTGAAAAATTTCGTTGAACCTGGGACAATCCATCATCGCTCATCGAAAGGAGGCAGATCATGGCTGCAAGGTACCGCGAAACATCTCTTGGCTTTTCCGATGAAAAAATTCGAGAAGGGCTCCACATCATTTATATTTTCAATGACGATGTCGAGCGGAAAAAAACGATGGCCAAATTTCTCCAGCAGGGATTGACCGATCATGAAAAAGTCCTGTATCTGGTCAGCGACATTTCACCGGAAGAAATGAAGCTGGAGCTGCTGGACCTGGGGGTGGATGTGGAGCGGGAACCCCATGCTTTCGATCTGACCAAAGGACATCACACGCACTGCCCGGGAAACTGCTTCTCCAAAAATTTCATGTTGGGAATGGTGGCGGAATATTATGACAACGCCATCCGGGAAGGATTTGAAGGCGCCCGGGGGGTGGGAGAAATGACCTGGGCACTGTCCGAAAAACGATGCAGCCTGTCGGATCTCCTGGAATACGAAGCCAGTTTGAACGACATTCTGACAGACCACCCGCTTACGACTGTATGCCAGTATGACGCGCGAAAATTCGACGGATCCCTGCTCATGGACTTGTTGAGTGTTCATCCAATGATGATCGTTCGGGGCCAGCTGGTCAAAAATCCCTGTTACGTGAAACCGGCGATTTTTCTGAAAGAATACGAAGAAAGAATGAGCCGGAATATGGCTATCGGCCATGCCTGATTTTCCTTTGCCGATTCGACAGGTCCCACACCGATGAATGGAATCGACATCCAGACACTGGGTCGGATCAATCTCATTCAAAGCACCCTGCACGTCATGCAGGACAATGAGGCCATCGCCCGGTTCATATGCCGAGGCTTGTCCCGAATTTCCTCGATCCAATCCGCCGCCATGCTCCTCGGCGATAGCCATCTTTTTGAAAACGGCGATTTAACGCTTACCGAAAACGATATCTCGATGCTGGCCGCCTGCCTGTCCACCGATCCGGAGATCCGCCGGAAATCGGAAATTTTTTTGAAAAGCTGGGAAGAAACCCATGAGATCTTCTGCCTCCACATCCGGACGGCCTTCCGGTTATATGGATTTCTCCTCATAAACGCACCCCGAAAGGAGATATTCGCCGACGTCAGGCCCTATATCGAAAACACACTGAACCTGGTGGCCCTCGTGATCGAAAACAACCTCCAAAAAAAACTCCTGGAGCAACAAAACGAGGAACTGGAAAAACAGGTCTGGGTACGAACCGAACAGCTCGAAAAGACCGTGGATAAACTCCGAGCGGAAATCCGGGAGCGTCAAGCGGCTGAACAGACGCTTACCCATTTCGAGCAGAAATGGAAAAATGTCCTTATCAATACGCCGCAGATCGGCATTTCCCTGAATCCGGAGGGAAAGATCGTATTCGCCAACGCACACTTTCTGGAATTGACCGGGTACAGCGAGGAGGAAGTGCTCGGCCGGGACTGGTTTGAACGGTTCATTCCGGCTGACATCCGGGAACAAATCAGAAAGGTGTTTCACACGGTCATGTCCCGTCGGAATACGCAGGGCTTCTCTCAATTTGAAAACGAATTATTGCTTCGAAACGGCGAGGTTCGCAATATCGCCTGGTTCAATGTGCTGACATGGGACCCAAAGGGGTTGCCCATGGATGTTACCTGCCTGGGGGTGGATCTGACCGAACGGAAACAGGCGGAAGAGGAACGCCAACGCCTGCAGGAGCAGCTCCTGCAGGCCCAAAAACTCGAGTCAATCGGAAGGCTGGCCGGCGGGGTCGCCCACGATTTCAATAACATGCTGCAATCCATCATCGGCTATTCGGAAATAGGCCTGGAACAGGTCCATTCCGACCATCCGCTTCATTCATGCCTGACTCAAATTCAGCATGCGGCCCACCGTTCCGCCGAACTTACCAAACAACTGCTGGCATTCGCGCGAAAGCAACCCATCCAGCCCCGCATTCTCGATCTGAATCAGACAATCTCCACAATGGTCCAAATGCTTCAGCGGATCATCGGAGCCCATATCACCCTGATCTGGATCCCGGGGACCGATCTATGGCCGATTCGGATCGACCCCTCCCAGATCGACCAGGTTCTGGCCAACCTCTGTGTAAATGCACGGGATGCCATACACGGACCAGGATCCATCACCATAGAAACCAAGAATATGGTTGTGACCGAACCCGATTGCCGGGACATACCCGATATCCCATCGGGTGAATATGTTCGGATCACGGTCACGGATACGGGGGGCGGAATGGAACCGGCTTTGTTGCCCCGGATTTTTGAACCTTTTTTCACGACCAAGGAGGTGGGCAAGGGAACCGGCTTGGGTTTGTCAACCGTATACGGCATCATCCGGCAGAACGGC
>CAZTKB010000371.1:0-3024 GCA_964614125.1 uncultured Desulfobacterales bacterium
GCTGGTAGTCCCCGTCGAATACCGTGACCAGATCGTCCTGAAACACGATCAGGCGGGTGGCCAGGGCATGCAGAAACATTTCGTTGTGGGTGACCATGATCACGGTTCCCGGAAAACTGTCCAGGGCCGCCAGCAGCGCGTCGCAGGAATCCATGTCCAGATGGTTGGTCGGTTCGTCCAGGATCAGCAGATTCAGGGGGGTGACCAACAGTTTTCCCAGCATGACCCGGCTTTTTTCCCCACCGGACAACACCTCGATTTTTTTCAACGCGTCGTCGCCTTCAAACAGCATGGCGCCGCAGATATTCCGGGCCAGTTGGCGGTCCGTATCCGGATGGGAATACAGGATTTCTTCTTCCACGGTCCGGGTGGCGACCAGAGAGGCGATGTTGGTCTGCTCGAAAAACCCCATGGCAACGGAGGGGTTGTAGGAGACGGCCCCTTTCCCCGGCGCCAGGGACCCTGCCAGCAGCTTCAGCAGGGTCGTTTTCCCCTTGCCGTTTTTTCCGATCACACAGATCCGTTCCCCGGCTTCCACCGTGAATCCCAACTCCCGGATCAGCTCTGCCGTGCGGTCGTATCCAAAACCCAGGTCCTCGACACGAAGCATCTGTTTGCCGGAAAATGGTTTGTAATGGAAGGAAAAATCCAGTTGCCGGATCTTTTCCAGCTGTTCGGCGGGGGTCATCTTGGCCAATGTCTTGATGCGGGACTGCACCATGTTCGCCAGCCGGGCTTTGGCACGGAATCTCGTGATGAACAGCTCGATCTCCCGCCGCCGTTTTTCATCGTTGATCCGGGTTTTTTCGGTTACCTCCTCGTCCAGAGCGATCTGGGCATAATATTTTCCGGTATCTCCGGAAATCTTGCGCGCTTTCTGGCGGTGAATTCCGATGGTGTGGGTGACAACCTTATCCATGAAACTCCGGTCGTGCGTGATCAGCATCAATTCATGCGGCCAGTTGGATAGAAATTGTTCGATCCACCGGATGGAGGCGATGTCCAGATAGTTGGTCGGCTCATCCAAGAGCAACATGTCCGGATCCGATACCAGAATCTTGGCCAGGTTCAGACGCACCTGGTATCCACCCGAGAATTCATGGGGATTTCGTTTCATGTCCGATCCGGTGAATCCCAGGCCGGAGAGAATTCTTTCCACCTTCCAGTGATGGTCCCGCTGATCTTCGGGCAGGTGCCGCATGCCCTCTTCCAGAACGGTGGGACGGGTGAACCGGATATGCTGCCGGACATAGGAAATCCGGTATTGTTTGGGAATCAGGACAGCGCCGCTGTCCGGGTGCTCCAATCCGGAGATGATCCGGAACAAGGTGGTTTTTCCGTGGCCGTTTCGGCCGACCAGGCCGATTCGTTCCCTGGCGTTGACCTGGAAGCTGATGTTGTCGAACAGAACATGGTCGCCGTAACTTTTGGACAGATTTTCTACACTGATCATTCCGGAGTCTCATCGGTCATGAAAGGTGGGGAGTGGATATCGGCCGGGAATGGGACGGTTATTCGGCCTGGAATTTCGCGGCGATATCGTTGTCTATGACATAAATGCACACTTCTTTGGCACCCAGTTGGGTGTAGCGGAATTTTTGGCAGAGATTGGTGATGAGAAACGTGACATCGGTCACGATTCGTTGGTCGTAGCTTTTGAAATGCGGAGTCCCGTAATCTTTGATGGCCATCCGGAAATTCTTGTTTTCCAGCAATGGATCCAGCACTTTTTCCTTCAGATGGTGAATGGTGCGTTCGTGCAGGTGTTCAAAAATCCGGGTTTGGGTGATCTTTTTCCCTTCCAAAAGAATTTCGGTGGTGAGTGTGCGGGAGGTATATTCTTTCTGAGTTTCCCGCCGGAACTGGAGACGCGTTTCCACCTCCACCGCGGCCCCCAACAGGTTGTTTTCAATGCCTTGCAGATACTCCTCCGTGATTTCCAGCCTGTCTCCGGTGAAGCGGCAGATTTCCACGGATCCGAGTTCGAAGTTCACCGCAAAAACATAATTTTGAATATCCCGGGAGATCGCTTCTTCATTGTAATCATACAGGGATTCCTTGATTTCCTGCAACACCGTGTAATTGTACATGTGCAGCAGGGAATCCATGAATCCGGAGGGTATCGAACGGGTCAAATCCTTCCGGACATTGGAGAAATAATGGCACAGTGCGGCCATGTTGATCAACCGGCCTTCCCGGGAGGCGCCGGAGAAAAATTCGTTGAATATTTTCAGGGAATCCCTTCCGGAAAATCCGGAGGTGCCTTCGGTTTCCGACTCCTCCATGATTTTGCGGCGACGCTTGGAAGTGAACCGTTTCCGGTCTTCCTGGCTCAGCCAGCCGGGGATATGACCCGTGTAAATCTCCATTTTCAACAGCATCAGGTTTTCATCGCAATACCGCCGATACAAGGCGGGGTTGGAAATCCATTCCATCATCGCATCCGAACGGGTCTTGAGCCGGGAGGAGATGATGACGCGGGCGAAATTGTGCAGCACCCGGGGAAGAAAGGCCTGGTCGATGTGTTTGCCGAAAATCTGGCGGTAGATATTCACCTCGGTCTGCAGATCCAGAACATAGGGAATGTTCACGTATTCGATTCGATCGGCGAAGGACTGAAAATCCTGGATGTTCTTCTTGTCTTCCGGATTCATGAGCGCCATGAACATGGAATGGACGTTTTCCTCAATATCCTCGACTTTATGGACTTCTTCGCTGACGATGTTGTGCAGCTCGATCAGCCGCTCGATGTTGTGACTCTTGATGTCCATGAGGGCATAGATGCCGTTGTTGGTTTTGGCATACTGGGAATAGAGGTATTTGACCAGGTTGCTGTCCCGGAGGACGGTGTTGATCCGCTGCTGCAAAATCGGGTTGGTCAGGATATTCTGGCGCATGGGCTTGTCGCCGGGGTTGAATACGGAGATACCCTCTCCCATTCGGCGGTTGAACCGGTACGGCCTGGCGTAGATCATGGAAAAAACGGCCCGGGGGCTTTTCAGTTTTCCCAGAAGCGCTTCGTAC
>CAZTKB010000372.1:0-3019 GCA_964614125.1 uncultured Desulfobacterales bacterium
TTCGTGGTTTGGATGGAAATCCCTTTGTAACGGACGCCAACACCCTGTATGCGGGAACGCGGAGTGACGCCCCCAGCCATCTGACCACGGCTATCCAAAACGGTTTCGCCTATGCCGTTGTAGATGCACCCCTGGTCATTGCGGACGGATTGCGAGGCAAAAGCGAAAGGGCGGTGGAAATCCACCGGAAAAATTTCCAACGGGTTCATATCGGAGCGGAAATCGTGCAGGCCGACGCCCTGATATCCCTGGCACATTTCAAGGGCCACGAACTATCCGGGTTTGGGGGAACCATCAAAAACCTGGGAATGGGGTGCGCATCCCGGAAAGGCAAACTGGCCCAACATTCCACCCTGTCCCCGGAAATCAAGCGAAAAAAATGCATCGGCTGCGGTGAATGTGTCCTGCACTGCTCGCAACAGGCCTTGTCCGTAGTCGAGAAAAAGGCGGTCCTGGATTCCACCCGGTGCATCGGCTGTGGTGAATGCATCCTGATCTGCCCCCAGGAGGCCATCCAGGTTCAGTGGAATCAATCGATTCCGACATTCATGGAAAACATGGTGGAATATACCTTGGGGGTGCTGCATGGCAAGGAATCAAAAAGTCTGTTTGTCAACTTCATCACCGATGTATCTCCGGCATGCGACTGTTATGGCCACAACGATGCGGCTATCGTCCGGAATATCGGAATCCTGGCATCCCGTGACCCGATAGCCATCGACCAAGCCTCTGTGGACCTGGTGAATCGGGAGCCAGCCAATCCGGACTCCTGCCTGAAAACCAACACCGGCCCGGGTGAGGACAAGTTTCGCGGCGTATATCCAAAAATCGACTGGTCCTATCAGCTGAAATATGCCGAGGAAATTGGTCTGGGTTCAAGACATTACAAACTGGTTACTTTGTAAACCGGTTGCCCGCCGGCACGGTTTGACCTGTCACCATCGGGATTTCATGCACTGAACATATCTCTGGCTCGTTCCGATGGTTCTGGCGGTCTGTGCAATATCCTGCCGGCATTCTTCCAGTTTTCTTTTTACATACTCCTTTTCAAAAGCTTTCACGGCATCTTTCAGTCTGGGGATGCTCCACAAATTGTTCCAGGAATCCGGAAAGGTTCGACTAACGGATGCGGCATGGTAGGGTGCCGGGAGATCGCTCAATTCCAGCAGTTCTTTTTCGGACATGATAGTGAGCCTCTCCACCAAATTTTTCAACTCCCGGACATTACCGGGCCAGGAATACGTACAGAGAGCCTGAATCGCTTCCGGTGAGAAACGGATCTTCCCCTTCTGATGCTGGATGGTGTTCTCATGTAGAAATAGCTCCAGCAGCAGGGGGATATCCTCGATTCTGTCCCGCAGGGGGGGGACTTCGATCGGGATCACATTCAGCCGGAAATACAAATCCTCCCGGAAATTCCCGGATGCGATTTCCTTTTCCAAATCCCGATTGGTCGCCGCGATAATCCGGGCATCCAGAGTCAGCACCCGGGTTCCACCAACCCGCTGGAACTGTTTTTCCTGCAAAACGCGGAGCAGTTTCCCCTGGTTTTTGAGGCTCATGTCGGCAATCTCATCCAAAAACAGCGTGCCTTTTCCAGCCAATTCCATTTTGCCCCGTTTCCGGGCGGTGATTCCGGAAACGACCCCTTTTTCATGCCCGAACAACTCGCTTTCAAACAGATCGTCCGGAATGGCGGCGCAGTTCACATCGATCCAGGGATATTCCGAACGCCCGCTGGAATGATGGATGGTTCGGGCAATCAATTCCTTGCCGCTGCCGTTTTCCCCGGAAATCAGAATCCAAGCCTCCGTCGGCGCGGCGACCTGAATCTGTTTTCGGATATCTCTCACGGCAGAACTCGTGCCGGTGATGGCATGTTTTTCCATCATTTTTTTTCGAAGATATCGGTTTTCTTCCTCCAGTTTCTGAAAATTCAAAGCCCGATGAATAGTCATGATGATTTTATCGATGGATAAGGGTTTTTCGATCAGATCGAACGCCCCCATTTTGATGGCCTTGATCGCGGTTTCGATGGTTCCATGCCCCGTAATAATAATCACTTGGACCGAAGGATGTTTCTTTTTGATTTCAGTAAGAGTCTCGATTCCGTCCATCCCCGGCATCCAAATATCCAGCAGCACCAGGTCCGGCGACTCGACATCAATCACCTTCAGAGCTTCGTAGCCGTTGCCCGCAGTGATCACTTCATATCCTTCGTCGGAGAGCAGCCCGCTCAAAGAGCGAAGAATCGTAGGTTCATCATCCACAATCAATAAGGTGGGAAACATATTGGTATTGGCCTTTCCTGTGAAACGGCGGTCCTCTTGAGCCGGTTTTCGCCACTCGGATCCATTCGGTCGGGTGACGGGTTACGTACCGCCGGGGACATCATACCGGCAGCTCGATAACAAAACGGGTTCCCATCGGATGGTTGTCCTCCACCCGGATGGCACCATGGTGTTCAGAAATGATCGAATGAACGATGGTCAATCCCAGCCCCATTCCGGTTTTTTTGGTGGAAAAATCCGGTTCAAACAGTCGGATCTTATGTTCATCGGAAACTCCGGATCCGGTATCCGCGATATCCATCCGGACCAGTTTATGAATTGGATCGTGGTTCAGCGTGATATCGATTTCCCCGAGTCCCGGAATGGAAGCAATGGCGTTTTCAATCAAGTTGATGACAGCCTGGCGGATCTGCCGCCGATCCAGATTCAGCCTCGGAATAGCCGACGGGCAGTGCACACGGAACTGGATATTGGGGTACCCTTCCCCGTAGGGTTTTAAACTTTCTTCGATAATCGGAAGCAAATCGCATGGGCTGGGATTGGCAGCCGGAAAACGGGCGAAAGCGGAAAATTCGTTGACCAGGTTTCGAATAATCTCTACATGTTCGATGATCATTTGAACACATTCATCAAAAACAGGGTCTTTCACCTGCCTGGAAAATCTTCTCTCCAATCGCTGCGCCGACAAGGTGATGGGGGTCAGAGGGTTTTTTACCTCATGTGCGATT
>CAZTKB010000373.1:0-3006 GCA_964614125.1 uncultured Desulfobacterales bacterium
AGATTTGCTTCGGATCCGCGTGCGACACATGGGGTGACACTGCGGAGCGGCCAGAAGTTAACCGACGGAGCCGGCGGATTGACTTTTCAATCGTAAGTGCTTTCCCATATCGCCGTTCTTTCTTTCATAGAAATCCGTAGAAATCCGGGACAGACTACGTTGGATATCGTAAAATAGTCAAATGTTCGATGGTAAAAGGTAATTCCGAAATTGGGAAAATAATTCGCTTCAGTTCATCCAACGGGCTCCCTCCATTCGCTGCAGGTGCCGATTATTCCCAAACCGGTGTATAACCCCAAACCCGGGGGGCAAAATTGAGTGATCGGAGGGGGTCAATTTTGGCTGGTCTTTTCTACACATGCCCCGTGAAAGCCATCGACAGGAGTCCAGCGGAACATCACCATCGCGATATCATCTGTCTGCTCAACCTTTTCGGAAAAACTCCGAACATCTTCCATCACCCAATCAACCACTTCCCGGGATTTTTCTTTACATAGTCCTTCAACCCGTTTCAATAACCGTTCCCCGGTGTATAAACCACCGGCCTCAGACCGTGCCTCCGTAACGCCATCCGTATAGAGAAAAATACCATCCCCGGGTGCCAGACGCAGTTCTTC
The DNA here is from genome assembly GCA_964614125.1 of uncultured Desulfobacterales bacterium. Taxonomy (GTDB): domain Bacteria; phylum Desulfobacterota; class Desulfobacteria; order Desulfobacterales; family Desulfatirhabdiaceae; genus UBA4064. The sequence goes on from CAZTKB010000373.1 coordinate 618, forward strand.
ATTCCGGTATATCATTCCCGGAAAACCGCCCAGGACCAACCCGTTATGAGGTTTCAGATAATCGGTGCCGTTTTTTTGGGAGACCAGAACCGGGGGGTTGTGCCCCGCATTGGAAAAAACCACCTTACCGTCTTCTATATCCAACATTGCGCAAAACAGCGTAATAAACATTCCGGAAGGGTTGTTGGCGCACAGGCCGTTATTCAGCGATTCCAGAATGACTGAAGGCATTTCGATCGTGTGAACCAGACTCCGAAAACGGGAGAGAACGTCTGCCATCTGCAAAGAGGCTGGAATTCCCTTTCCCGATACATCTCCGATCACAAAAACCAGTTGGTTCCCCTTTCGCAGGCAGAAATCATACAGGTCCCCACCCACCGCCCGGGCTGGGGAGAGTGCGGCATACACATCCACCGGTTCCCCATCCGGAAAAAGATCCCAATGTGGTAAAAAACCGATCTGAATCCGATGGGCGATTTCCATCTCACTTTCCATCCGCACGCGTGCCGCCGTGTTTCGAGAAATCCGTTCCACATATTCTCCCAGGGATATCCGCATGGAATCCATGGAGCGGGCAAGGACCGTGATCTCATCTTCTCCCTTGGGAACCACAATGGGGATGTCCCAATCTCCGGAGGCAATTTTTTGGGCTTCCATCGACAGACGATTTAGCCGCCGGGTCAGAAATCCGGCCAAAAACCATGCGGCCAATGCGGCAGCAGCCGTGACCGTTCCCATCATAACCCCACTTTTCGAAAGGAACCCAGCCACATGCAAAAACACGGTCCGTTTGGCGGTGGAGGCCCACTGCAGCACCTTATCGGAAGGAACGATCATCACAAGATGAACGCCATCCCGGTCTCCCGCCCGATAGGCCCACAGGCAGGATTCCCCCTGGAAGTTCATGGTGATTACCCCGCCTTGTTGGCTGTCGATTCCTTTCACCAGAGATCCGAATTCCACGGAATCCGGAGATGACAGATATTCCGGATGAAAAAGCGTTTGCCAATTTCGGGTTGGCCCCATCCTCCCCCAATTCAAAATCTGTAGCGAACGGGAAAGATCGTCGGGTTCCGGGCACCTCGTCACCAAAAACAACCGCACATGTTCCGCCCATTCGAACGGCATGGGTCTTTCCTGCAGATAATGGAACCCGGATGTCACCACCAGTGCGGTTCCGGCGAACTCACCGGTTTTCCGGTAAATGGGCCGGGAAATACCGGTCATGGTGCCGATTCCCAACATCGATGTAGTGGGAGGAATCCACTCCGTTTCTTGGCTTTGTGCGACCCGCCGATACCATTCCCGTTTTCTGGCGTCAAATTCGGGAGGAAACCCCCCGCTCCCCGGAAACGCACAATACAAGCCGTTTTCCAATCCCACGCCGATTCGGTACACCAGATCGGAATATTTTGCATACGTCTGCGACACAAAGGATGACATCCCGGAAAGCCTTTGCATATCCTCCCGAACATCCTCGTTATTCACCCCCGGGGCAATGAGAAACACCGGATATTGAAACGAGATTAACATCGGCACAATGGTCCCGTCCGCTTTCATCCGACGGTATCGTGCCGAAACCACCGCATCACCGGGAGGAATTCCTTCGCGATCAAAATGATCCGGGGAATATATTTCAAAATTCTTTTGCGGTTGTTCGGACAGAAGGTACTCCACCTGTTCGGCATATTCGCGAAGAATCATTTCCAGCAACCGGTTTTCCTGCTGCACAATTCGGAAATAGGTTTCCAGGGTGGAAAGTAGGGTACGCTTGGCGTTCTCCACAGCCGTTTCCCGGATCCGTTCCCCCAGATAGTGTCCTGTCTCCCGAATATTCCAGACATTCGCCAGGCAGAAAATCAGGACCGGAATAACAGATAAAATCCAAACAATGCCCAGCAACTTGGGAAAAAGGTGCATTCGCATCTCACAATTCCCCCTCATCCGCTCCCGTACCCATGGAGGGCTTAGCAGGTGTGTATCGGATCATGAGCGCTGCCGCGTCGTCGTCAGAATGCCCCATCGGTCTTCTCAAAAATATCTCCGGAAGAATCTGACGGGCGGTTTCACAGGGATTTTCTTTTTGGAGCACTGCCAGGGTTTCCTGTAAACCGGATAAGGAAAAGCGACCCGTTGAATCTCTTCGGCCGGAGGCCAACCCGTCGGTACACATCAAAATTCCGCCTCCCGGTTCCAAAACCAGCGCCTTGCTCTGGTATTCAGCGTTCTCCCACACTCCCAGTGCGATTCCCGGAACCATTTTCAAAAAGATCCCGTTACCGGATGCATCCATCACCAAGGGCGGCGGATGCCCAGCGTTGCAGATAACCGTCCGGCCGTTTTCCAAATCGAGGACTCCACACAGGAGGGCGGCAAACATGCTTTCCGG
>CAZTKB010000374.1:0-3000 GCA_964614125.1 uncultured Desulfobacterales bacterium
ATGGAATACAGGGTACTACACATCTTTAGGAAAGTAAATAGGCATACGGCACGGCGTCAGGGATGCGTCACTCGCTGGCGGAATAGACCCCCCTTTCCAGTAGTTACTTCCGCCAGAACTCGGGAACCAGCAGAACGACCACGGTGTATATCTCGAGCCGACCCATCAGCATGCATACGGACAATACCCATTTGGCGGCCAGGGGAAGATGGGCGTAATTTTCCGCCGGGCCGACGGTTCCCAGCCCCGGACCGATGTTTCCGATGCATGCGGCCACTGCGGAAAACGAGGTGACCAAATCCAATCCCGTGGCGGCCAGCAGAAACGCGGCCAGGATAAACAGGCCCAAAAAGAGGATGAAAAAACCCCAGATGCCTTTCATGACATCGTCGGTCACCATGCGCCGGCCGAACTTGATCTGGGTGACCGCCCGCGGATGGATCATCTGAAACAGTTCCAGATATCCCTGTTTCAACAGCAGCATGATCCGCATGCATTTCATACCGCCGGCGGTGGACCCGGCACAACCCCCCAGAAACATGCAGAACAGCAGAATGCTTTGGGGCAGGGTGGGCCACAGCTCGAAATCCGCTGTGGCGTATCCTGTGGTGCTGATGATCGATGCCACCTGAAACGATGCCAGCCGGAAGGCGGTTCCCCAGTCGACAGCCGAACCAAACGCCAGGCAGATGGTGGTGACAAGGATAAAGACGGCGACCAGCCCCATGAAAAATCGGAATTCCGGGTCGTGGAACATGGATTGCGGTTTGCCGAGCAGCATCTGGTAATGCAGGGCGAAATTGACGCCGGCGATCAGCATGAAGATCGTGATCACGGTATCGATGTACACGCTGTTGTAATGGCCGATGGAGGCGTTTCGGGTGGAAAAACCTCCGGTGGCCATGGTTCCGAAGGTGTGGCAGATCCCATCGAACAAGTCCATTCCCCCCAGCATCAGCAGGATGGTCAGGGCCAACGAAAACAGCAGATAAACCCGCCACAGGGCGGATGCCGTGTCCCGGATCCGGGGCGTCAGCTTGTCCGGAGACGGACCCGGCGCTTCCGCTTTGTACAACTGCATGCCGCCCACCCCCAGAAAGGGCAGGATGGCCAGGAAAAGCACGATGATGCCCATGCCTCCCAGCCAGTGGGTCAGGCTTCGCCACATCAGGATGCCCCTGGGAATGATTTCGATATTGGTTAACACCGATGCTCCGGTGGTGCTGAATCCGGAAATGGACTCGAAAACGCAATCGGTAAAAGACACAAAGGTCTGGTCGATCCAGAAAGGGAGTGCCCCGACCAGAGCGGCCACAATCCATCCCAGGGCCACCACGGTGATGCCGTCCCGGTGGGACATGTAGGGAAGCCGGTGATTCCGAAACACCAGAAACGTCACGGCTCCGGCGACCAAGGTCAGGCTCATGGCCAGGGCCAGGGAGTCTGCGCTTCCGTCCTGGTAAAAGAGGGCAAAGCCCAGCGGAAGGAACATGGTGAGGCCGATGCAGAAAACAAGGGCCCCGACGGTTCGGAGGATGTAAGCCCAGTGCACTCAGATATACTCCAGTTTGACCATCAATTCCCTCTCCACCCGCAGTATGTTGGCCCGAGTGGACAGAATCACCACACGTTCGCCCGGTTGGATCACACTGTTTCCATCGGGAATGTAACTGATGCCCCCGCTGGAGACGGCCAGAACAATGGCACCTTTGGGAAAATGCAGTTCCTTGAGCGGTTTGTCCACGATCCCGGAGGTTTCCATGGCTACCGCCTCCAGAACTTCGGCTTCTTCTCCCTTTAGGGAAACCGAGGACAGGATTTTCCCCCGGCGGACGTGCTGGACGATACTGTTGATGGCGGAAAGGCGGGGGCTCAAAACATGTCCCAGGCCGATGTTGTTGATGATGGGCATGTAGGCGAATTTGTTGATGCGGGTCATGGTTCGTTTGGCACCCAGATTCTTGGCCAGCAGGGATGCCAGGAAATTGGTTTCTTCGATTCCGGTCAAGGAGATGACCATGTCCATCTCCTTGATATTTTCCTCCTCCAGAAAGGTCTTGTCCGTGCCGTCGCCGTTTAGAACCACGGCCCGATCCAGATGTTCGGCCAGGTACTGGCAGCGTTCCCGGCTGGTATCCACGACCCGCAAGTGGTAGGATTGCTTTTCAATGGCCTGGGCGGCTTTCAGTCCGATGTTTCCCCCGCCCAGGATCATGACGTTGTGGATCGGCTCCGAGTGACTGCCCAGAATGGTGAAGACGGATTTCAAATCCGATGTGCCGCAGACAAAATAGACCAGGTCTCCAGCCTGTATTTTATCGTTGCCGAAAGGAATAATGAGCCGTTCCCCTCGAAAAATGGCGGCGACGATAAACCGGAGGCCGCCGGTTTTTTTCCGCAGGTCCAGAAGCCGGATTCCGATGACCGGGCTGTTTTTTTCCACGCGAAAGCCGATGAGCTTGATGGTCCCGTCGGCAAAATCGCTGATATGTTCGGCACCCGGTACCTCCAGGGAATGCAGGATGGTTTTGATCAGTTCGTTTTCCGGGTTGATGATTGTATCGATATTCAGTACGCGGGGAGACAGGTCCGGCCGGAAATGGGTATAGTCCTCATCCCGGATCCGCGCCAGTTTCATGATGCCCGGACTCATCGCGTCGGCGAACAGGCAGGAGACCAGGTTGATTTCGTCGCTGTCAGTCACGGCCAAAAGTGTTTCTGCTTCCGCGACACCTGCTTCTTCCAGTATCCGTGGGCTGCTGCCGGATCCCAAAAGCGTCTGAACGTCCAGCAGATCGGAGAAACGCTTGAGCGCCTCCGGCCGCTTGTCGATCACCACCACCTCTTTGTTTTCCGTTGCCAGCCGCTGGGCGGTGTGAAATCCGACCTCTCCGGCGCCGACGATGATAATTTTCAAGGCAATCCTCCGATATGAATGGGGGGAAGTCCAGTGCCTTCATCATAGGCGTTTCGGATTTGAAAATCAAGAATCCGGCGTCC
>CAZTKB010000375.1:0-2982 GCA_964614125.1 uncultured Desulfobacterales bacterium
GCCCGCCGTTCCGGGGCGACCCATCCCGCTTTCTTTTGGAAAAGAACTCGGATGCGGCACTCGCAGGCGGATCGGACAGGGTGGCACCCCTAGGAGGTGGGGCGGGCAAGGAAAAGGACGCGATTTGATTTAATGCTTCCCTTATTCAAAAACTGGACAAAACCCGCTGGAATAACGTATAAACGCGAAGCATATTCGAAAGACTCAATGTGCGGTCGGAACACGATCGATCGCACCGCATGACAATTTCCCCATGATGCAAGGAAGGAATCCATGAAACAAACGGCTAGAGACGTCATGGTAACGGAATTCGATACGGTCCGGAGTGATCAGCCGGTAATCGAGGCTGTTCAACTCATTCTCCACGGGAAAATGCGTCGGACCGGCTACAAAACCGTCGGACTGGTTGTCACCGATGATTTCGGTGATCTGGTTGGTGTTGTCTCCATGTTTGATATTCTCTATCATCTCCGTCCACCGATTTTAAATTATCTGGGCGATTTCATGAATATAGAAATTGCGGAATTGCAATCCTATATCAGCCGTTTCCAGAACTTGACAGTGGGGGACGTCATGAACACTCCGGTGAAATATATTTCCCCGGATACAGAGATCATGGGAATCATTGATCAGATGGTCAAGGATAAGTGCCGGAGGCTGCCGGTCGTTGAGAATTCCAAGGTGATCGGTATCGTTTATCTTCCGGAAGTGTATATCCACCTATGTCGCAATTGGTTGGGCATGGAAGCCTGAAAAACCGCCGGCCGGAATCCATAACTGCGGATTGACTCCGGCTCGCGTGGCTTCAGGCCGGTGGTAAAGGTTTTTCAATGATAGGAATCGGCGGCCGTTACCTTCCCCCGAAAAACCCAGTAGCTGTAAATGATATAGCCCAGCACGACGGGGAGGACAATAGAGACCCCCCACAGGGTGAAAACGAGGGTTTCGGTCTGGCCGGCCGCATCGTACAGCGTGATTGAGGGAAGTACGGCATAGGGATAAATAGCGGCCTGCAACCCGAGGTAGGCGGATAGGAACACGAAGAGGCTGCTGAAAAACGGCCCTTTCTCATGCTTTCGTTTCAGACTGATATACAAGGCCGCCAGGCTGATGATCCCCATTATCGGAAAAGACCATACCACATATATCCGTGGTTCACTCATCCATCGTTGGATGAATGAGAGATCGTGAATGGGTGTCCACACCAGGACGATCACCAGAAAAACCGTGACAGCCAGTGCCGAACTGAACGCTTGACGAAACGCGCGCTGCTGGACCTCGCCGGTTGTTTTCAGAATCAGGTAGGTGGCTCCCAACAGACAATACCCGGCTATCAGGGCCGTTCCCGTGAGTATGGAGAATCCGTTGAGCCAATCGAACGCGCCACCGGAGAACCTGGTTCCCTCGGTTCGGATCCCGGAAAGATAGGCGCCCAGTACCATTCCCTGGGCAACGGTTGCCACCAGGCTTCCCCCGAAAAAGGCGTGGTTCCACGCTTTTTTATGGGTGGAACCGGCCCGAAATTCGAATGCGACGCCGCGGAATATCAACCCGAAGAGAAAGAGCAGCAACGGGATGTAGAGGGCGCTGAACAGCACGGTATAAATCAGAGGAAAAGCGGCGAAAAGAGCTCCCCCGCCGAAGACGATCCAGGTTTGATTGACGTCCCAGACCGGGGCGATGCTGCCCATCAGGATATCCCGTTCTTCCTCGTCATGGGTGAAGGGAAAGAGAAGGCCGACACCCAGGCTGAAGCCGTCCAGAATCACATAGAGAATTACCACCAACCCGACCAGGGCCATCCACACATGAACCAGATCCATCAGTTCACCTCCCTGCCATCCATTTCCTCAGAAAAAAATATCATGTCCATCGGGATATGCCGAGGGGGGATATCACCGTGGAGATCCGGCCCGGTCCGGAGCGTCTTGATGGTGAAATAGAAATAACTGGCTCCGACCACTATGAAAAACAAGACGAACATGCAGATGGACCACACCACGTTTCCGGCGGCGATGGGGGATACGCTGTCCGCGGTTTTTAACAGGCCATACACGGTCCAGGGTTGTCGGCCCATTTCCGCGGTAACCCACCCCAGGATCGTGGCCAGGAATCCCAGGGGTTGAATCAGGATCAGTGTTTTCAAAAACAGCCGGGAATTGGTGAGGTTTCCCCGGAAAGCAAGGATTCCACCCCAGATCATGACCGCGAGAAAGAGAAATCCGATGCCGACCATGATCCGAAATGTCCAGAAGGTAACCATGACGTTGGGCCGTTCCTCAGGTGGGAATTCTTTCAGGCCGGTTACGGTTCCGGTCATCGAATGGGTGGTGAGCACACTCAGGAGATTCGGTACCGTTACTTCCCACCGGTTGACTTCCCGTTCCATATCCGGAATCGCGAATGCCACGAAGGCGGCACCTCCTTCCGTGTTGGTGTTCCAATGTGCTTCCATCGCCGCCAGTTTGGCCGGCTGATGGCGGGCGACCGATTGTCCCTTGAAGTCTCCCACAACCACCTGAAGCGGCGCGATCAGGGCGGCCATGATCAGGGCCAGATAGAGGGAACGCCGATAAAAAATTGTGTTCGACTCTTTCAACAGAAACCAGGCGCAGATTCCCGCGACGGCGAATGCAGCGGTTTCGTAGGAGGCCAGAAGCATATGGAAGAGGTGGGTTGGAAATGCCGGATTGAAAATCGCCTCCCGGAAACTGGTGACATAAAAAGTACCGTCGATCAGTTCATATCCGGCGGGGGTTTGCATCCAGGCGTTGGCCGCCATGATCCAAAACGCCGAAAGGGACGCACCGGCGGCCACCATGCATGTCGACAGAAAATGCAGACCCGGGGAGACTCGGTTCCACCCGAACAGCATGATTCCCAAAAATCCGGCTTCCAGGAAGAAGGCCGTCATTCCTTCGTAGGCCATCAGGGGGGCAAAGACGTTGGAGACCGCCTCTGAAAAGCGGGCGAAATTAGTTC
>CAZTKB010000376.1:0-2961 GCA_964614125.1 uncultured Desulfobacterales bacterium
ATGCAGAAAGATTCCACCCTTTCCCCGGAACAGCACCGCAACCTGGATATCATCTGCCGCAGCGGAGATCACCTGCTGAACCTGATTAATGACGTGCTGGAAATGTCCAAGATCGAGGCCGGGCGGATCATTCTTCATACGGAATCTATCCATCTGACCGCTTTTCTGGAAGATATTCGGAGGATGTTTTCTTTGCGGGCGGGGGCCAAGGGGCTGGTGTTGGAAATCATCTGTGATGAAACCATTCCGGCAAATATCCGGGTTGATGGCGGAAAACTGAGGCAGGTTCTGATCAATTTGTTGGGAAATGCGGTCAAATTTACGGATAGAGGAAAGATTTCCCTGCGATTGGCGGCTTTGGGGAGAAATCCATTTGCAGAGATCCCGAATTTTCCGGAATGGATGCTCCATATTGAGGTCGAAGATACCGGGGTTGGGATTCCTACCACGGATCTGGAGATCATTTTTCAGAGCTTTGAGCAGATCGATACCGGCGCGAGCCGGGAGGGCACCGGCCTGGGGTTGGCGATTACCCAGGAGTACGTCAGGCTGATGGGGGGGGAGATTCGGGTGGAAAGTCTGCCTGGAAAAGGAAGCCGTTTTTTCTTTTCCATTCCGGTTTCAGACGCCGCACCCGAACAAGAGTATCCCATTCCCATGGCCGGTTCCATCGTCGGGATGGAACCCGGGCAGCCGGTTTTCCGCATTCTGATTGTCGATGACAACCCCATAAACCGGGACATTCTGAAACAGATGCTGGAGCGGGTGGAGTTTGTCGTGAGGGAGGCGGATAACGGGATTCAATGTCTGGAACTTTATCGCGAATGGCATCCTCATGCCATCATGATGGATATCCGGATGCCTGGTATGGATGGTGTGGAGGCGACCCGCCGGATCCGAATGGAGGAAGGCGATAAAAAGACGGCCATCATCGCGGTCAGTGCCAGTGCAATGGAGGAACAACGGATCGCGGTCATGCAATACGGGGCGGATGGATTTATCTCCAAACCGTTTCGAGAACAGGATGTTTTTCGGGAATTACAGCGGTTTCTCGGTGTTCGGTTTCGGTATGATCGATCGCTTGCGCAGTTTGTCGCCGTTCCGGCCACCACGGATACCGTGGATTTTGATGGGATTGACCCGGATCTTATCCGGCGGATCCGCCTGGCTATTGATGGAGGCTACCAAGACGAGCTGTTGTCTGTCATGAATCGTATTCAGGCGCAACAATCGGAAACCGGGCGGATTTTACGGAAATTGGCGGAAGAATATCAATATGATCAGTTGTTGCAGATTCTGGAAACGGAAGGAGAAAAAAACGCCTCATGACCCCGGAAGCCGAAACCGGAACCATCATGGTCGTGGATGATACGCCGGCCAATCTGGATCTTCTGAATCAACTCCTGAAGGAACGGGGGTATGCGGTGAGAAGTTTTCCCAGGGGGGAATTGGCCCTGAAATCCGCTCTGGCCAATCCACCGGATTTGATCCTGTTGGATGTGAACATGCCGGAGATAAACGGGTATGAGGTTTGTCTGCGTCTGAAGTCCGACGACCGGACCCGGGATATTCCGGTCATCTTTATCAGCGCGCTGACGGATACCAGTGACAAAATCGCCGGTTTTCATGTCGGCGGGGTCGATTATATCACCAAGCCGTTTCATATGGAGGAGGTGTACGCCCGGGTGGATGCCCATATGAATCTGGTTCGGGCAAACCGTCTGATCCGGGAACAAAACACGGCACTCAGCCGGTCCCTGGCGGAATTAAAAACTACCCAGGAACAATTGGTGCAATCCGAAAAAATGGCCGCTTTGGGGGTGCTCACCGCCGGTGTGGCCCATGAAATCAACAATCCGATCAATTTTATCAAGACCGGTTGCCTGGGATTGACGGCGGATTTCGAGGATATCCGCCGAATTTTACAGATATATGAGGAATGTCTGCCGTCTTGCCCCCTTCCGGAGGTTGGTTCCCGGATTCAGGCTTTGAAAAAGGAAATTGACTACGAAACGCTGACCGATGAAATACCGAAGCTGGCAGACCATGTATTGGAAGGGGTCCGGCGCACGGAGGAAATTGTCAATAGTTTACGGCTGTATTCCCGGATGGATTCGCAAACCGGGGAACCGGTCCAGGTGCATGCCTTGGTGGATGCAGCTTTGGTCATTTTGCAACCGCGTATTCGGAATCAAGTCCGAATCGTGAAACAATACGGTGAAATTCCGGAAATCAACGGGCAACCTGGAAGATTGATCCAGGTGTTCACCAACATCCTCGCCAACGCAATTGACGCCGTACAGGCCGGAATTACGGAAGGAGAACCGGGAATGATCACCATCGAGACGAGATACCGGTATCTGGATAATCTTACCTGGGCGGAGATTTCGTTTCAGGACACCGGAATCGGTATCCCATCTGATTTTCAGGAGAAGGTATTCGACCCTTTTTTTACGACCAAGGAAGTCGGGAAGGGAACCGGGCTGGGCTTGTCGATCAGTTTCGGAATCGTTCAGGATCATCAGGGAACCATCGAATTGAAAAGCGATCCAGGCAGGGGTACAACGGTGACCGTCCTGTTGCCCATTGACAAGGAGAAAATATGAAAAATTCGGATACCATGCCTAGGGCCCGGCTGCTGTATGTGGATGATGATCCCGGTAATTTGAACAGTTTTCATGCCCTGTTCCGGCGCCGATATGACGTGTTCCTTGCCGATTCCGCTTCCGAGGCCGTTCGAATCCTCCGGGAAAACGAGATTCAGGTTCTGATCACGGATCAACGGATGCCCCTGATGACCGGAACGGAACTCCTGGAATTGGCGGCCCGGGAATTTCCGAACACGTTACGGTTCATGTTGACCGGATTCAGCGATTTTGACCCGCTGGTAAACGCCATCAACGAAGGGAAGGTGATGGGGTATTTTTCGAAGCCCATCAATCCGGATTTCATGCTTTCCCG
>CAZTKB010000377.1:0-2936 GCA_964614125.1 uncultured Desulfobacterales bacterium
TGTATCCTGGAACGCCTGATCCAACAGAAGGGGTTGGATGTGGTCAATTTTTTCGGATAAATCTCATGCCACATGTCACAACGATGGGTTTCGGATCGACAAAATTGCAAGGAAATAGAGATGAATCATCCCCGGCGCTATCAGTTCCATTTTCAACCCTGTGATGTCATTAGTCCGGATGAACCCGAAGACAGGACCGATGTCATTCTGTTCTTTCGTGACAACAAATTGCGTTCCCACGCAGTCGGGCATTTTGTGCACACCGAGGAAATGAAATATTGGGGAAAAAAAAGCGATGTCACCCCGGAAATGATCTTCTCATCTGTCGATCAGTTGAGGGAACTGGGGTGTCCGTTTTTTACTCTGAATAGCAGCCATCTCCCTCCCTGCCAGAGCAGCGGTTATCTTTGCTCTCTTGAACAGAAGTGCCGGGTAATCGTCCAACCTATCGAAAATGCATACTGCGCGGCTATGGAAAACATCATTCGGGAAACAGGGGATCTGCCCCGCTTGAGCCGGTTTCAGGGTCGGAGTGCCGCTTTCTATTGCTGGCTCTTTTCCGATCAGTCCATCCTGATCAAAATGGTATGGGAAAAGAACTGTTACAATCTGATGACCGCCTACAAACCCCGCCAGGGAATATCCGAGCCGTTCCGAGAAACCCTGAATCATGTCGCACGCAAAATCTGTTTGGAATCCAACGGGGAAATTGTCTGGTGCCACCCGGAGTCCTGGAACCGGAATGGGAATGGTTCAACAGACACACCTCTCGAAAAAGAATCTCACCTCACCCGAAAAAACCGCCGTTCTTCCTATCGCCAGACCAAAAGCCGAGGTGGAGCCAAAAATTTTCGTGACTATCTGGATGCAAATGAGGAATAAAATGGGGATGTTTTTTGGTTCAACTGGTTTTGTATGTTTCGGTGATCTTTCCATGGGATCGCCGGAGAGGCGGAAGTCATGAATTCATCTGTTTTACAGGAACTGGATTGGGAAAACTGTTTTGAGAAAGCCACCGAGGATATCAGTTCTTTTGAATGGATGCTTGCGGGATTCATCGAGGATCCATTACAGAATTTAAACAGCTACCGTCTGATCGAGGCCCTTTCCGACCGCTCTCGTGGATTCCGGGCCCTTTTGTTGATGAACTCCGGCCTTCTTCCCGCTTCTTATCATTCGTACCGAGAAAAACTCCAGGCAATGCTGCAAAATAATGACGTTCAGTTCCAGGCCTTTCTGGAAAATCAATGGGAAGAAATCCGACCATTTTTCCGGGAAGGTGGCGGGGTCTGGAAACAGACCAAGAACTTGGAGCAGACCTGGAATTCCCTGGAAAAGGTTTTTCAGGAATGGTTTGTGTTTCATGACGAGTCGGACCAACCGGATGAGTATCTTCGCGATCAGGCCATGGATTTTCTGCTTCCCTTTGCCGATATGTTTCGGGCCGCCTATGACTCACCGGAATGGTTGGAGCAGCAGCCGGAATTTCAAACCTGGAAAAAAACTTTCATCCAGGTGGAAAAACGGTTCCAAGATGGATTTGGGTATCTGGAACCGCTGGCGGATACCCTGGAGGTCATCTATCACAGAGAGTATGATACTGAATTCTGGTGGTTGAAAACCCGGCCTTCCGTGGACACGGTTGTTCAAACCCAATGGATTCCTGAGCGGCTGACCAAGGCCCAACAAGAGGTTGTCGACGAATCCCATGCATCATGCCCGGATTCGGCGTTGGTCATTTCGTATGCCTTTCATGAACTGCCGGATTCCGAGCTCCGGCATATCAGACAACATGTCCGAACTTGCGGAGCTTGTCTGAAACTGGTCCTGGATCTGCGGGCCGCTGCAGGCCAACAGGACAATTCCCCTGCTATTCCTTGGGATCAATATCTGGCGGAGTTGCCCAAACCGATAAAAATCAGAGAGTTTCTGAGTCAGCCCGCTCTGTCGGGAATCGTTCGTAATGTAATGACCCGTTTTCAGGAAAAAATCGAATGGCCCGCATCCCTTCCCGACTCTCCGACTCTTCTGGAAGTGTTTTTCCAGGCCGTATTTCGCAGGGATGTTCTCCCTCTCATGGCATCGGACATTACGGAAGAAAGCCTGTTGGGAAAACTGATCACCATCGATGCGGATTTATACATTCAGTCCATCCTGCCGCTTCCTATTATTGTGCACCGATTGGAGCACAACACCGAAACAATTGTGGTCAGCATGGAATTACCTGATCAACTGCAGGATGGTTCAGGCCTGGATTTCTATTTTGGATGGGAAATGCCGAACAACCAGGTGTTGGATCTGGAGACCCTTGAATTGGCACAGAGGAAGGCCTTCGTTGCTGCCAAATTGGGAAAGCCGTTTTCCAAAAAGTTGGAAGGACGCCTCCATGTTGTAATTATCCGCAGCGTGGATTCACTGTAAACCGGGGATGAAACCTGTGGTTGGATGTGCCGCTTCAATTTTCCGGTTTCTGCCGGAGGTATCATAAAAATGCCATAAGACTCATGGAACTTTTCCTTTACGTCACACGACTGATCTGATCAACGACTAATGTCCATGGTTGTTGTTTGGTTAGGGATCGGTTGGGAGATTGTGAAAAAGGAGGAGAGCGCCATGAGTTTTTATTTTTTGCCGGAAGATTATGAAGGGTTGAATCGGGAAATCGAGTGTATTGTTCGGCGGATCAAGTTGATTGGAAGGGATATGGGGGAAAGCTGCCAGCAGGGCGCGGAAACATATCACGACAACTTCGCCTACGAGGAAGGGGAACGCCAACAGGCCATGTGGTCCCGTCGCCTTCAGGAATTTCTGAGGGTAAAAGAAAAGGCCCAAGTAGTCACCCCTGACAAAAAATACGAAAAAGTTTCACTGGGTAGCAAGATAACGATTTCGGATGAGGAAACGGGCGAACACAAAACAATCCGGGTCGGCAGCTA
>CAZTKB010000378.1:0-2930 GCA_964614125.1 uncultured Desulfobacterales bacterium
GACAAACCACCACGCCGCCGCCATCTTCAATCAGACGCAATACTTTTTCAGCCCCCCGGCCCACCGGGCAGCCGGTCAGCAGAATACGGGGAGCATTGGGCGGTGCGGCTGCATGGCCGGCCGCCTGATCCTGGGCCAGGGTTGTACAAAGGGTCTGCAGATCGGCCACAAAGGCGGCCTGATCCACCACGAAGGTTTTGGATTCCATCACCCGCAACAGATCCAGGCCGGACAGCGGAAAGCGGATGTCCGAATCCCGTGAAACCGAAGTTGCAATGAAAGTCATCGCGGATCATAGCCGCGCGGCGGCCTTTCTGATCGGAGACGGTGTGTTGCCTTCCAACGAAGGCCGCGGATACGTCCTTCGGAGGATCATGAGGCGGGCCATCCGCTACGGCCGCAACATCGGCCTGACCCGGCCGTTTCTGCACCAGACGGCCGCGGTGGTCTTCGACATCATGAAACCGGCGTATCCGGAGCTGTCCGAGGCATCCAGCTTCATCACCCATGTGATCGAAAACGAGGAAAAACGTTTTTCAGAAACCCTGGACAACGGCCTCCGCCTGCTGAATGACACTCTGCAGGAGATGAAAGCCGCCGGAACCACGGTCGTTCCCGGGGACGTAGTGTTCAAACTCTACGATACCTTCGGCTTTCCCGTGGATATCGTCCGCGACGTGATCCGGGACGAACGAATGACCGTGGACATGGACGGATTCGATTCCGCCATGGAAAACCAGCGGAGCCAGTCCCGCTCCGTCACCCGTTTCGCGGGCTCCGGAGAGGCGTTCAAGTCCCTTTCCGGACAGGGGGTACGGGTCGAATTCGATGGCTATACGCAACTGTTGGCTACCGGAACCATCCTGGTCCTGGCCAGATCCGGCGATCCCATCGAATCGGCGAGTCCGGATGATGATGTCGAGATAGTCACTGACAGGACGCCATTTTACGGGGAATCGGGCGGGCAAACCGGGGATATCGGGCTCATTACAGGTCCCGGCCTGGTGGTACGAGTTACCGACACCATCAAGGATCCCACCGGCCTGATCATCCATCGGGGAACGGTGATTTCCGGAACCATCCGAACCGGGCAAACCGTCACATTGGCGGTCGATACCGAAGCCCGAAACCGGACTGCCTGCAACCATACGGCCACCCATATCCTGCATGCCGCTCTGCGGACGGTCCTGGGAGATCATGTCAAGCAGGCCGGCTCCCTGGTGAGCCCGGACCGCCTGCGTTTCGACTTCACCCACTTTTCCCAGGTCGAGCCGGATGAACTGGAACGTATCGAGCGATTCGTCAACGAAAGGATCCGGGCCAACGCCAATGTCGCCATCGAGGAAATGGAGGCCGAAGAAGCCTTCCGGACCGGCGCCATGGCCCTGTTCGAGGAAAAATATGGTGACCGTGTCCGGGTCATCAGCCTGTCGGATTTCAGCAAGGAACTCTGTGGGGGGACCCATACATCCCGCACCGGCAACATCGGAGCCTTCCAGATTCTGTCCGAATCCAGCGTCGCCGCCGGAATCCGCCGAATCGAGGCGGTAACCGGAGAGGCAGCGATCAGCCAGATGCAACAGACCCGGCGGATGTCATCGGAAGCTGCATCACTCCTCAAAACCAAGCCGGAGGAAATGATTTCGCGAATCGAAAAGCTGGTGTCCCGTCAGAAAGCCCTGGAAAGGGAAATGGAGGATCTGAAGCTCCGAATGGCATCCCAATCCGTTCAAGACGCGGACGCAGATATTCAGACAATCAACAATGTACGGATCCTGATCCGGGAGGTTTCCGTAGATTCCCCAGCTGCACTTCGAGAGCTCGGGGACCGTTTGCGGGACAAGATCGGCTCCGGCATCGTCGTACTGGGCAGCCGCTCCGACGGCAAGGCATTGCTGCTGGTGCTGGTCACTCCGGATTTAAAAACCCGGTTTCACGCCGGCAATATCATCAAATCCATTGCATCGGTGGTGGGTGGCAGCGGCGGCGGGCGTCCGGACATGGCCCAAGCCGGAGGCACCCAGCCCGAAAAACTGGATGAGGCGTTGCGACAGGCCCTGGTGAAGATTCAGGAAACCGTCTGAGGCAGTACACCCGATCCCTCCGGTCCGGCGGAGGGATCGGATCATCCCTTATCCCCGGATGATCCGTGGCAACACCATCTGGTGATGGGGGCAGATGGAAACCGGGTTCTGATAGGCCGCCCCGGTGAACGCCGCCATGTACCTTCGGATGGCATCCAAATCCACGATCTCATCCACATACCCTACCTGAGCGCAATACGCAGGGCGTGAATAACGGTAGTACTCCCCGGACACGTCATTCATTTTCCGAATGACGGGTTCGATCGGTCTGCCGGCATCCTTTTCCTTGACCAGTCTCCGGGAGTACATGGCGACAGCGGCTGTTTCCCCATGCATCACGTAAATCTCGGTGGCGGCTGTTCCGATGGAAAATGCATTCGTGTCGTTTCCCTGGGGCCCGCCCATCAGATAATGGGCCGCGGCCGAGCCTTTCCGGAGCACCACCAGCATCTGGGGCACATCCGTCGCCTGGATGGAATAGATCAGGCTTTGACCGATGCCCAGCAACTCGGCCTTTTCCGCATCGTCCCCCACGTCGATGCCGGAAGTATCCTGAAACCAGATAATGGGAATCCGGTCCCGACCGCAAAGGCAGACAAACTCGTTCATCTTGATCATCCCCTGACGGTAGAGCTTGCCGCCGATTCCCGGATAGTCGGCATACTCCGGATATCCTTTTCCGAGGTATCCCTGGCGGTTGCCGATACAAGCAACCAGGTATCCATCCACCTTGCACAACCCGGTATAGACCTCCGGACCGTAATCCGGCCGGAACTCCATATGCTCGCTGTTATCCACCAGGCGGGAGAGGATTTCATCGAATTCATACACCATCTTCTGATCGAA
>CAZTKB010000379.1:0-2916 GCA_964614125.1 uncultured Desulfobacterales bacterium
TAAAACCAGAAGAGTCAACAAAAGACAGATTTGGATCATGGTTTGTCCCAGTAAGGACCGAAGGGGATCCTCCCGGGTCCGGTTGAGAATTCCATCGGTTTGAAAAATTGAAAATGGTTTATCATAGTGGGTGGGGTATGGCAATAGCAACAAAAAAACCCCATTGCACCCGTGGGTTCGTGCAAAGGGGTTATGATTGTCCATTGGAGGCGGCATCCGGATTTGAACCGGAGTATAACGGTTTTGCAGACCGCTGCCTTACCACTTGGCTATGCCGCCATTAAGGAGGAAAAAAATGGAGCGGGAAACGGGATTCGAACCCGCGACTTCAACCTTGGCAAGGTTGCACTCTACCACTGAGTTATTCCCGCCCAATCGTGGTTGCTTTTTAGCTTGTGAGCGGTTTTTTGTCAACCCTTTTTCTGCTCATTTCACATATTGCCGGAACTGAAAGATGTAGTCTACACCGGACCAGATGGAGTAAATCAGTGCCCCATAGAGAAAAAACAGACCGATTCCCTGAAAGTTGAGGCCGAAATAGGGATAGTGAATCAACAGGGGAATGATGGCCGCAATCTGGAATCCGGTTTTGTACTTTCCCAAATTGGAGGAGGACATGTCCGCACGGGTTTCGACTAAAAAATTGCGCATTCCGGTGATGGCGATGTCCCGGCCGATGATGATACATACGATCCAACCCGGGGCCCAGCCATGGGAAACCAGCATGATAAAGGCGCAGGAGACCAGTAGTTTGTCCGCCAGGGGATCCATGATTTTTCCGAAATTGGAAACCAAATTCCGGCTTCTGGCCAGAAATCCGTCGAAATAATCCGTGATAGCTGCCGCGCTGAAGATAATGGCCGCCGCAAAAGAGCAGAATCGATTGGGAAAGATCATCAGAATGACGATCAAAGGTACCGCCGCGATCCGGCACATGGTCAGAAAATTGGGCCGGCTTGCCACAGCCCGGATTTTTTCCGGAGAAGGAAAGTTCATGATGTGGATTTCCTACAATTTTCGTGATTTCCAATCGGAAAGGAAGGCGTCAATCCCCTTGTCTGTCATGGGGTGGGAGGCAAAACGCTTGAGCACGGAAAACGGTATGGTGGCGACGTGGGCACCAAGAAGCGCCGATTCCAGCACATGAATGGGATTACGGACGCTCGCGACGATCACTTCCGTGGCGTAACCGTAATTTTCATAGATCTGCAGGATTTGTTCCACCAGGACCAGGCCGTCCTGAGACAGATCGTCCAGTCTTCCCACAAAAGGGCTGACATAAGCGGCGCCGGCTTTGGCGGCCATCAGGGCCTGAAGGGGGGAAAAAACCAGAGTTACATTGGTTCGGATCCCCTCGGCCGCCAGTAGCCGGACCGCCTTGATACCGTCGACGGTCATGGGTACCTTGATCACGATATTGGGATGGATCCCGGCGAGGTGGCGGGCTTCCTCCATCATGCCTTCCATGTCCAGGCGAATTACTTCCGCGCTGATTGGTCCGTCGACCACGGTGCAGATTTCTCGGATGATAGTTTCAAAATCACGTCCTTCCCGGGCGATCAGGCTGGGGTTGGTGGTCACTCCATCTACCATCCCCATGGAACAGGCTTCCCGGATTTCCTCCAGGTTTGCGGTATCCAGAAAAAATTTCACGAGTTGACTCCTTGATTAGGTTATTCAAAACAACCGGCTTGTTCAACCGGTGTTTTTTTCCCGTTTCTGCCGGAGGTATTGGTCCCGGCATTGGGTGCTGCAAAAATAAAGGGTTTTCCCGTCTTCCGCCAAGGGAACTCCGGTAGCTCGAGGGAAATACACACCGCAGAAGGGGTCTTGAATCATAACATCCTCGATATCCCCTGCCTTGTCATTCATCGTTTTTCCAAGGGACCGCAGATGCCGGAGCACAGCGGATTTGATCAGCCTGAAGCCGATATATCCCAGTGCCATCAGTAACAGTATCTTAATCATCGACCGGGCGCACTCCACTGGGCAGGTCATTAAGACGCAGCAACAATTCTCGAACGGTTTCTTTCAAAACCGGATGGATTAAATCCGGTGCGATATCACACAGGGGTTGCAGGACAAATCTTCTTTCATGCATCCGGGGATGAGGAATTATCAAGGCCGGGGTGTGTAACACCCGGTCCTCGAAGAGCAGAAGATCCATATCCAGGATACGGGGCCCAAATCGGATGGGCCCCCGTTTTCTACCGGCTCTCTCTTCGATCTGTTGCAGTTCGTTCATCAATTCAGTCGGTTCCAGGGTGGTTTCGATGGAAATCGCCAAGTTAATGAACCAGTCCTGTTCCAGAAAATCGACCGGATCAGTTTGATAGATCCGGGATCGGGCGATCAGGCGGATGTGGTTGGACGATACCAGGGCATCGATGCCCATCAGACAGTTGGCGCGTTTGTCTCCGATGTTGGAACCGATGCTCAGATATGCCGTACCAAACCCCTTCTGTGCCGATTGTGTCAACAGCCTACCTTTCGGATGCGATCCAAGGCCTCACGCAATCTGGATTCTCCCACGGTCAGGGCGATGCGGAAATAACCTTCGCCAGCGGCTCCAAATCCATTGCCCGGCGTTACGACAATGCCCGCCCGGGTCAAAAAGTGGCTGGCGATGGAAGTGGAGGTGTACCCTTGGGGAACGTCCACCCAGACGTAAAAAGTGGCTTTGGGGGCCGTCAGGGAAAAGCCCATGGATTGCATCTCGCCAACCAGGATATCCCGTCGTTTTTGATATTCCGCGTTGATCTGTTTCAAACAGGTCTGATCCCCATCCAGAGCAGCCATTCCGGCATACTGGACCGCCTGGAACGCACCAGAGTCAATATTGCTTTTGATCTTTCCCAGAGCCCGCATGCAACGCAGGTCCCGGCGAGTTTGGCGGTGGCCAGGCTGTGGCGCGGA
>CAZTKB010000380.1:0-2915 GCA_964614125.1 uncultured Desulfobacterales bacterium
CCCTTTTTGGGCAAAACAGTCGCGATTATCGGGGGTGGGGCGGTGGGTTTGGAAACCGCCCTGTTTGTCGCGGCCAAGGGGACGATCAACGCGGAAATTTTGCGCTTTCTCTTCCTCTATGACGCGGAATCGCCGGAGCGTCTGAAGGAACTGTGCTTCCGGGGATCTTCCCGGGTCACGGTGTTCGAGATGCTGCCCAAAGCCGGAGCGGATGTGGGAAAATCCACCAAGTGGATCCTGAACGACAATCTGAAAAAGCATGGCGTCACGATCCGGACGAATTCCAAGGTGACGGAAATCCGAAAAGGCATGGTGACGGTCGAAACCGAGGGGAGAATTCTCCAGGAACAGTTCGACTCGGTGATCATCGCTTCCGGGTCACGGCCGGTCCGCACCCTATCCGACCGGGTCGCTGATCTGGGAATCCCCTATGCAATCGTGGGAGACTGCATCAAACCGGGCAAGCTCAACGACGCGATCCATGGCGGATTTCTGGCGGCCTGCGGCATTTCGTCCGGGAAATGACAGCTTCGACCCGATCATTCTATTTCATGAAAGGAACTTGGAGTCCAGTGTGCAGGATTCGGGATTCCAGACATCCATGCGTGGTCGGACGATCCCGGAAGGGGCAGTTACAGCAGAAGGTCGAAATGCCGGAATCCCGTTGCAGTCTGGCCCGGATTTCCCGGGCATGTTTTCCATACCACAAACGGATGAACGATCCGGGATCATTGGCCCGGATCAACCCAAACGCCTCTGTGGCATCGTAGTCCTGGTCGCAGGGAACCACGGTCCCGTCAGCAAACAGGGATGGAAACCAGTACGGATAGGTACAGATGAAATTGTCACTTTCCACCCTCCGACCATCCCGGTACTCAAACGCCCGGTAGTTGGACTCATCCGGCAGCAACGCTTCGTATAGACTGTTTGTGTCTGTGGATGTGATCGGAAACAGAGTCCGGATCGACAGAAAATCAAAACCGGCGTCCTGCGCAAAATCGGTTAGATGGGGCACTTCGTGCTGATTGTGTTTCATTACAATATACCGCATATGCAGTACCGGTTTGTGTGCGCCGATTCTCTGTTTGATTTCCGCCAGTTTACGTACGCCGGCCAGGGCCGGTTCCAAACGGGCTCCGATGCGGAATCGGGAGTTCGTTTCATCGGACAACCCATCCAAGGCAACGATCAGGTGGTCGGGGGGAAAACGGATCAGGGCATCCTGAATCCCGGGTACATCCAGTTTCTGGCCATTGGTGGATAACAGGGAAAATACCGGGTACTTGGTCGCCTGGGCCAGAAATTCGGAAAGCTGGGGATGAAGTAGGGATTCTCCCCATCCCCAGAGAGACATGGTCAGGAGATAAGGTCCGACTTCCTCCAGTACCTGCCGGAACAGTTCCGGGTTCATCATTTTCGGCGGACGGGACATTTTCCGGCTTCCGGTCGGGCAAACCGGGCAATGCAGGGTACAGGTATTGGTCAGTTCAAACTGCATGTGAAGGGGCATGTTCCAGGGTCGGGTTCTTCGATACATCAGATTGAATCCGGACCGGAAGAGGTTCCATCGGCGGGCGGTTGACATGCCGGTCATGCGGATCGGGATACGGTCATAAACGAAATGATAATTTCCGTGGACCAGAACCTGCCATGTCAACCAAAGAGAACGCACCAGAGCACGGTTTCGTTCATAGGATATCATGTAAATTTACCTTTCCTCTGGTTTTTTGGAAAGGAGAATGCTGGCCGATGATTCCACAAAAAACCCCAAAAAATTAGCCACTTGAGTTATTACCATCAGCCCGGCTGATCGCAATACCGCTGGATAGGACATTCCCCGAGTCTCTGTGAGGATGCTGTGAAAAATCCACGGGTAAAATCGCCATTTCAGGGTGGAATCGGGTGCGTTGCGGGCGGAATGGGATCGAAAAAATTTCCACGCACCCCGGCCGTACCGATAGTGTTGGTTAAAAAAACTAGCCAGCACCATGGAATGGCTATGGTAAACCACTGCCTGGGGGATTTCGCGCATCCGGCCTCCATCCAGAGCCCAGCGGTCACAGAAATCTCGATCTTCAGCAGTGGAAAATGCGGTATCGAATCCTCCCAGATCCAGGAAGCGGTCTCGTGGAACAGCCAAGTTACTGGAAGCAAAGAACGGGTTGGAATAACGTTGCTTTCGTTGAAATGAATAGGCCGTGTCCAAAAGAAGCTGGCTGGCCGAAGAATAGGGGTTATCTGTCAAACGGTTGATCATCCGGCCGCCGGCCAAACACGCGGGATCCTCTGTAAAGACACCGGCCAAGGAGAACAACCACCTGATATCTGGTTCGCAGTCGTCATCCGTAAAGGCCAGAAACCGCCCCCGGGCGATGGCTGCCCCCCGGTTCCTGGCCGCGGCTGGCCCCTGGTTGGGCTGCCGGATTACCGTAACCTCCATCGGAAAAAAAAGCCCCTGCAAGTCAACCTCTTTCCGGCTTCCATCGTCGACCACGACCACTTCAAAACGGTTATGCGGGAAGGACTGGTTGGAGACGGCGTCCAAACATTGTAACAGCTGGTCGAAACGGTTGTAGGTCGGAATAATAACGGTAAAATGAAGCTGCATGATCAGTCGGCTCCATCGTTGGAAGAAACAGCCGGAACAACTGGCCGTTCCCATATCAGGTCTGCTGCTTCCCGGTACAGGCGCCGGCCGCTTGGGGTTAGCATCCAGACAGAAGCAAAAATGATAGTGTACATAGCAGTGAACAGAACCAGGTTGAGTGCTGGAAACGGTTCCATATCGGCCTGACCGATAAACGGATGCACGGCCGCGGCTGCAAAAAGGGAAGCTACTGCGGGAAGCCAGACAGCCCGGATCATCTCCGGAAAGGTGATCGGCGCGTCGCGGCAGCAGCATGGCAGTATCGGCA
>CAZTKB010000381.1:0-2910 GCA_964614125.1 uncultured Desulfobacterales bacterium
CCAGGGGGGAGGGAAAAAATGGGTGGCCCTGGCACAACCCCACCAGGGGGGAGGGGGAAAATTGGTAGGCCACCTCCGGACGACGGGCAACTTCACCGTTTGCCTGCTGGAACCGCAGTGGACCGGATGGACACCATGGACAAACCAGGGGGTACCTCGGGTCGGGAAACCGGAACGAGCTGCAGTACTTTGACGGATCCCTGATTTGTTTCTTGACATTTACAAATTTCTCCATTAAAAAAAATAAAATATCGAGTTTTTTAATATACCATCTGGGGATTGCGTGACGATATGACCCATTTTTCATGGTGCTGGTGGTGGCAAAACTCCCGAAGCTAGCTCACCACTGTATCGAACACAGAACTTGACTCATAGGCAGTGAGCGGCTTCACAGTTGGCTTGGAAGCAGCTCATTCCATGTTTTTTAAAAGCCGGGCTTCTTTCAAGCCCGGCTTTTTTTATCTGTTTCCCATGCATGGAGGAATTCAGTGGAACAACCGTTGTTGATGTTAGGAAATCAGGCCATCGCCCGGGGCCTTGTCGAGGCCGGTTGCGGGGTTGCCACCTCCTATCCGGGAACCCCGGCATCCGAAATCCTGTCCTCTCTGGCCGCCCTGCAGCAAAGTACCGGGCTTCCTTTTCATACCCAGTGGGCAATAAACGAAAAAGTTGCCTTCGAAATCGCGTATGCGGCTGCCATGACTGGGTTGCGAAGCGCGGTCAGCATGAAACAGGTCGGGTTGAATGTCGCCTCGGATCCTTTGATGAGTGCCGCATACATGGGTACTGTCGGTGGTTTTGTCGTTATCAGCGCGGATGATCCCGGTCCGCATTCTTCACAGACCGAACAGGACAGCCGCCTGACTGCCATGGCTGCCAAGATCCCGGTTCTGGATCCATCCACTCCGGAACAGGCCAGAGATCTGGTGAAACTGGCTTTCGAACTCTCCGAAAAATTTGAAATTCCCGTGATGTTCCGCCCCACCACACGGGTATGCCACGCAGGACAGGACCTCAGACTTCATCCGGTTCCGGACACCCTACGAAAGCCTGAATTCAAGCGCGATCCGACCCGATGGGCCGCCACTCCCAAATTCCGACTCACCCTCCACCGGGAATTGGAAGGAAAACTGGAGGCCCTCAGCCGGAATCCCGATACGGCTCCGATTCGGATCAATCCCAACGCAACCGGAAAATCGGTTGTGGTGGCATCCGGAGTCCTGGCAGCCCATGCCGAGGAAATCCTTCACGATCTGGCCTGTTTCGATTCCATCCCGCTGGTTCAGGTCATCCAACCCTATCCCCTTCATCCCGATTTCATCGACCATCTGTTCAATACCTTTGAAACCGTGTTGGTTCTGGAGGAAACCATGCCGGTGATCGAAATGCAACTCGCAGACCGGCACCGGGTCCGAGGCAGGATGACCGGGGACGTGCCCCGTACCGGAGAGATTCTTCCCGAAGCAGTGGAGGCTTTCATCCGCCGCCTCGCCGGATTGCCACCCGTTTCCGTCAATATCCCCGCCGTCCCTGGAAGAAGGCCGACCCTGTGCGCGGGATGCCCGCATCGAGCCAGTTTTTTTGCCATCAAGAAAGCCGCACCAAAGGGAATCTATACCAGTGACATCGGCTGCTATACCCTCGGATTGAATCTCGGAGCCGTAGACACCGTTTTGTGCATGGGAGCGGCCATCAGTCAGGCTGCGGGTTTTTATCAGGCCTTCCGCCGTTCTGAAAAACAGCCGGATATCGTGGCGACCATCGGAGATTCCACGTTTTTCCATGCCGGCCTTCCGGCCCTGGTCGATGCCGTGGTTCAGAAAGCTCGATTCGTACTGGTTATTCTGGACAACCGGACCACTGCGATGACCGGAAATCAACCCACTCCGGCCACCGGTCACGGAGCCTCCGGAGAACCGCTGGATTGTGTCGATTTGGAGCAGGCGGTACGAGGATGCGGCGTCAGCGCCGTCACGGTTTGTGATCCCTACCGGGTGGAAGAAACAACGGCAGTCCTGAAATCCGCACTGGCTTGGTGTAAAACCAACGGTCCGGCAGTGGTGATCGCCCGAAGACCATGTGTGTTATACGGTCAGGACCCGAATGTTGACTCCAAAAGAGTCAAGATTGCCATTTCCGATTCCTGTGACGCTTGCGGCTATTGTGTGAAGCACTTCGAATGTCCGGCGTTAATCCTGGAACCCGAGGCCGAACACGTCCGCGTCGATTTGGCGCTGTGCACCGGCTGCCGCGTATGTGTCAGTGTTTGTCCGAAACAATCCATTACCGCCGAACCCGAAAGGGCGGCCGGCACGACGGAGGGAATATGACGGTATCCAACCAATGCCGACTGGTGATCAGCGGCGTGGGAGGCCAGGGAGTGTTGTTCATCACCGGCCTGCTTGCCCAAGCGGCGATTCAACGCGGTCTGCGGGTAATGACATCCGAAACACACGGGATGGCCCAGCGGGGAGGAACCGTGATTTCTCATCTCAAAATCGGGGATTTCCGCAGCCCATTGATTCGACCCGGAAATGCGGATGCACTGATCGCACTGAAAGCGGAGAACCTGGCTCAGCATGGCTATTTTATCAAGCCAGGCGGACTGGCTGTCGCCAATGCCCCGGACGGTGCCCCCCAGGTATCGGGTTTTTCCGTTTGTTCGGTGAACGCAGACGCCATCGCCAATACCTCCGGAGATCTGCGCTCCGTCAACCTGGTCGTCCTGGGGGTGGCCATGGCCGTGCTGTCGGCACCGGAGAAAGCGAACATGGAATTTTTCTCACCAGGAGAAATCCGGGATGTCCTCCGACTAAAAATGAAACGGAACTCCTCCCGACTGGAAAAGGCGCTTGCCGCCCTCCAGGCCGGATATGACGCCGGAACCGGCTGAGAATTTCTTTGGTTCCG
>CAZTKB010000382.1:0-2896 GCA_964614125.1 uncultured Desulfobacterales bacterium
CACCTCCCGTACCAGCCGGTCCATTTCTTTTCGGCTGACCATCTCGGTGACGGCCAGCAGATAGTGGGATGGAAATTCCGGGTAAAACCGTTCGATGGGTACTCCGGCCAAAATCCCGTTCCGCTGCAGCCGGTCGTGTGTTTTGTCGGAATTCCCGGGGAACCGAACAATGAATTCATTGAAAAAAGGCGCCGATAGAGGGAGGGATGCCCCGGCTTCCCGCAGGGCTTGTTGGAGATAGGCTGCCTTGCTGTGATTGATTTGGGCAAGTTTTCGAATACCGGTGCCTCCCAGTAAGGCCATGTATATGGACGCTGTCAGGGCGCAGTGGCTGTTGTTGGAACAGATGTTGGAGGTGGCCTTTTCCCGGCGGATATGTTGTTCCCGGGTGGCCAGGGTCAGGACGAAACCGGTTCGGCCGTTTTTGTCCGTTGTCTTGCCGACCAACCTTCCGGGAAGGTTGCGCAGGAAGGAGGCTTTGCTTCCCATCATTCCGAGCCCCGGTCCTCCGTAGGCGCAGGGCAGTCCCAAGCTCTGCCCTTCTCCGAACACGATGTCCGCGCCCTGGCTGCCGGGACTTTGGATGAGCCCCAGCGCCAAGGCTTCGGTAAACCCGGCGATGCACAATCCGCCATGGGCGTGGATGATTTTTGAAGCTTGGGAAACCGGCTCGACACATCCCATGAAATTGGGGGACTGCAGGACCACCGCGGCCAGATCCGAGGATTCTGGCAAAGTGGAGAGATCGGTTTGCCCTGCCGGTGTGTGGGGGATTTCGATTACCGGGTATCCGGTCGGTTTGAGATAGGTGTGAAGAACCTGCCGGTAGTGGGGGTGAACCAGCGAAGAAACGGCGATCCGGGACCGTCGGGTGATCCGGATTGCCATGAGTGCCGATTCCGCCATCGCTGTCGCGCCATCGTAGTGCGAGGCGGTGGTGACGTCCGTCCCCATCAGGGCGCCTGCAAGAGTCTGATATTCATAAATCGCCTGTAGGGTTCCCTGACTGATTTCAGGCTGATAGGGTGTATAGGAGGTGAGGAATTCACTCCTTCCTTTCAAGGCCTGGACCACCTCCGGAATATGGTGGTGATAGCGGCCGGCGCCCAGAAAGGAAAGGAAGCGGGGGGGGATGGCCATGGTTTCGGCCAGGGTATCCATGTGGCGGTTCAATTCCCATTCATTCATCGGGGCCGGCAGTTTCATGGGCCGGATCCACCTGCAGGTTTCCGGAATATCGGCGAACAGGGAATCCAGGTTTTCCATACCCAGAAACTGGAGCATCTCTTGAATGTCCGCCGGGGTATGAGGGAAGTATCTCATAGGATTTTATCCTTTCAGTGCAAAGAGATACGAATTTCGATCCAGAAGTGTCTCCAGGTCCGCCGGGCGGTCCGGGGATATTTGAACCATCCATCCCGAGTCATACGGCTCGGCGTTCACCCGGTCCGGAGATTCCTCCAGGGAGGTATTGACCGCGACCACTTCTCCGCTTACCGGCATGAACAGTTCGGAAACGGCTTTCACTGACTCCACGGTACCGAACACTTCTCCGGCATCAAACCGGTCTCCGATTTTCGGCAGTTCGACAAAAACGATATCTCCCAACTGGTCCTGGGCATAGTCGGTGATGCCGATCACGATCTGGGAATCTTTGGCTCTTGCCCATTCATGGTCCGGTGTATACCGGACAGTTTCCGGAAAATGTAATTGGCTGATGTCTTTCATGGCGGTTCTCCTTGTGGTGGAGGCTCATGGTCTCCATGTTTTCGAAATGTCAGGAAATGTGCATGGGAAAGGAAATTTTGACCAAGGTTCCGTTTTCCCGGGTGATGGAGAAATCCCCTTTCAGCTGGCGGAGAATCAGGTTGCGGACCAGCTTGATCCCCAGGCTTGTAACCGACATGATTTCGAGTGTTTCGGGTATCCCGATCCCGTCGTCCCGAACTTCGATATGCACGGAATCATCCTGGTTCTTCATGGAAACCCACAGATGGCCTTCCTCTTTTCCGTGGAAGGCGTGCTTGAAGGAGTTGGAAATGAGTTCATTGAGCACCAATGCGCACGGGATGGCCAGGGCGATGGGTAATTGGATGCCGGCGGCTTCGATATGCTGCTCGACGCGGCGGCCCATGCCGTACATCTGGGAGAGGGACTCGCAGAGGTTCTGGATGTTCGATTCCATATCGATTCGGTCAAAACGGTCGCTCTGGTATAACTGGGTATGAATGAGGGCCATGGTATGAATTTTGGAGCGAGCGCCGGACAACGCATCAATCACCTGGGGGATATCGGAACGGGACTGGCTCATGTCCAGCAGACTGGAAACAATCTGTAGGTTGTTTTTCACCCGGTGATGAATTTCCTTGATCAGAAGGTCTTTTTCGACCAGAGATTCCCTGACCAATTCCTCCGCACGTTTCCGTTCCTGAATCTCCAGCTGCAGCGACTCATTGGTTTCGGACAGTTCGCTGGTTCTCTGGGACACGCGGATTTCAGTGAATTTTTCCTAAATGATTGTGGAATTGTGCTTTTCGGCCAGGTTTGCCATACTTTTCTGCTTGTTCAATGCCTTTTTAGGCTGTTACCATCGCAGCAGCAAATTGGCTGGTTTTATCAAGGCAATATGCCTGTAAATTAAAATTCTCCAGATAATCTTCGGCATCTGCTTCAGGACAATCATTCAGAAGTTTTTCAGCATCTTTGCATGCCTGTAATACTGCCGAAGGATCTTTGATTCGGTTGATGTTACCCTGAGAGTGGATTTTTCGTATCTTTTCTAAGGTGTCATTCATGTTTTTTTAGAAATATAAAGGTTGCTCTCAACAATTTGCCACAAAAGACTTTCCTTTGCTGCACCTGTGGAATAAAAACATTTCCCTCTTTTTTCTATTTT
>CAZTKB010000383.1:0-2885 GCA_964614125.1 uncultured Desulfobacterales bacterium
TGACACCCCATCTTCCTCTATCTCTAGTGAAACCAACCCCCCTCCTTCGATAACCATCGATTTCCGCCAGTACCGTTGCCGTGACCTCGCCTGCGAATGTCCCGGTTCACGTACCCGGCCGGAAGTCGGAAAAACCAGGATACTGCCATGCGGATGGGAAACTGGTACCAACATAGGCGGAATCTCCATTACCTGCTGCCAATCGGGCTGTTCTTTCTGGGATTTTGCCTGTTTCTCACCGCCGGCTGCAACCGGGACACGGAAGACACCCCCCTTCAAACCAGTATCCCCGGTGTCACGGATACGGAAATCGTGCTTGGTTCCTCATTGGCCCTGCATGGACACGCCAGTTTTCTGGGGACGCAGACCCTCCGGGGCGCAATGTGCTACCTGAATCATGTGAATGCCTGGGGAGGGGTTCACGGCCGAACCATCCGGGTAATCGCCCACGACGACAGCTACGACCCGCCCATGTGCCTGGCTAACACCCAACGCCTGATCATCGATGACCAGGTTTTCGCCCTGTTCTGCTATGTCGGAACTCCAACCACGGTCCGGGTTCTCCCCCTCATCGAGGAGGCACGCATCCCCTTGCTCGGGATGTTCACCGGCGCCAACGCGCTACGGGATCCCTTTAACCGCTGGCTGATCAATGTCCGGGCATCCTATTACCAGGAAACCCGCGCCGCGGTACATCACATGATCAACGACTTGGGTCTGAACAAAATCGCGGTATTTTACCAGTATGACGCCTACGGTTTCGACGGGCTGACCGGCACCGAACTTGCCCTCAAAGAATATAACCTCGCGCCCGTTTCCAGTGGATCCTACAACCGTGGTACCCTGGATATCGAGGATGGATTAAACCGGATCATCCACTCCGGCGCGGAGGCGGTTGTAATGATCGGCACTTACGATCCATGCGCCAAGTTCATCAAGACCGCCCATGATCGGGGATTCCATGCGGTATTCTACCTGGTGTCCTTTGTAGGAGCCGACGAACTGGCCCGCCGGCTGGAAAGCCATCCCAACCTGAACGTCATCATGTCCCAGGTGGTTCCTCCGCCCGACCCTCGAAACGAAAGCCCTCTGCTCACGGGAGACACCGGCTACCTGACCCTGCTGAACCGGTACTATCCGGGTGACGCCCCCAGCTTTGTCGGGCTGGAGGGATTCATCAACGCGAGGGTCCTGGTAGAGGGACTGGTACGGGCGGGAAATCAACTCACCCGGGAGGGTTTCATCCAGGCCATCGAATCCATTTCCCATTTTTCCCTCGGTTTGGACATCGACATCTCTTTCAGCCCCACCGATCACCAGGGGATGGATCGCGTGTATTTCACCCGGCTGGAAAACGGCCAGTTCACCCTGATACAGGATTGGAAACATGTCCGTCCCGACCGTCACCCCGCTGACTGAACCAGAAGTCCACACCGGTTTTCTCCAGGCGATTGCCCGGCGGTTTCGGAACGTCAGCCTGAAGAACAAGATCTTTTTTTCGATTCTGGCCGTCATTCTCACCATCAGTGCAGTCATCGCGTTTCTGGCCCGCTATATTCTGGTTTCCACTCTGATATCCGAACTGGAGCTCCGGGGAATCGCCATCGCCCGAACCATCGCGGAGCGAAGCAGCAGCTTCATCCTGGACAACAATTACCCGGAACTGCTCAGCCTGATTTTCGACGAGGCCAAGCTTCCGGAACGGCAAAATCTGGTATCCTATATTTTTGTCACTGACCGGGACGAGAAGGTCCTCAGCCATACCCTCACCCGCCGTTTTCCGGAAACTCTCCGGATTGCCAACCGGGTCCCTCCGGGGGAATCCAAAAGCGTCCGCCTGTATCAGTTCGAAAACCAGATCTCGTACGACATCGCCATTCCGGTGACCCAGGGAATCTACCGGATCGGTGTCGTTCATGTAGGTCTCAACAAGCATCACATCGACCAGTTGGTCTCCAAGCTTCGGTTCACATTTCTGGGCTTCATCTCCATGGTGATCGTGATCATTTTCGTCATCAGCCACCGGCTGGCGAAATATATCACCATGCCGATTTCCCGGCTCACCCAGATCTCCGACGAACTCAGCAAAGGAAATTTTGATGTCCAGCTCGAAAGCGAGTTATTCGCCGACGGGGACCGCCCGCCGGAATGCCCGGCGTTTTCGGACACGGATTTCCCCTGCTGGCATCTGGACAGTGATCTTTCCGTGGCAGCCGGTGATAGTGGACGTCCACAGAACCTTCCGGAATGTCGGGAATGCCGGTTTTACCAAGGCCGCAAAGGTGACGAGGTGGTCCAACTGGCCAATTCCTTCTACAACATGATCTGGAGCATCCGCCTCTACCGCAGACGTCTCAGGGAATCGGAAAAGAAATACCGTTCCCTGTTCGACAGCGGTCCGGATCCCATTTTCGTGGTCGACTGCCGGACTCTCGCAATCATCGACGCCAATCCCCGCGCCGAGGAGGTGTATGGGTACACCATTGAGGAACTGATCGGAAAAACCTTCACCGAACTGGGGCCGGAACACACCCCGCAGTTTTTTGAAACTTTGCAGGATCAGACCGATTCCAACGGCCTGGTGAACTATCCCAAGGCACTGCACTACCGCAAAGGGCACAAACCCCTGTACGTCAATCTGCATGCCGCCAACATCAGCTACAAAGGCCAGCCGGCTTTTGTCGTGGCATCCACCGATATCACCGAAATGATGGAAAAGGACGCCCAGCTGATTCAGGCCAGCAAAATGAAGTCACTGGGGGAAATGTCCGCTGGAATTGCGCACGAATTGAACCAGCCTCTGAACGCCATCAAAATGGGCAGTGATTTTCTGGCTATGATGGTGGAGATGGGCCGAGATATCGATACCACCCATCTTCGGGAAG
>CAZTKB010000384.1:0-2876 GCA_964614125.1 uncultured Desulfobacterales bacterium
ATCGGATCCAATACCATCAATCCCCCCGTCATCTTGCTCTTCCCGCCGCCGAATATCGCCTGGTAACCCAGGTGGAGCACCGGGGCGTATTTTCCTTTTGCATGTGTCCGGGAGGATTCATCGTTCCGGCATCCACCAGCCCGGGGGAACTCGTCCTGAACGGAAT
Source organism: uncultured Desulfobacterales bacterium (assembly GCA_964614125.1). Lineage (GTDB taxonomy): Bacteria > Desulfobacterota > Desulfobacteria > Desulfobacterales > Desulfatirhabdiaceae > UBA4064. The sequence goes on from CAZTKB010000384.1 coordinate 167, forward strand.
GAGTCTTTCGGACAGAGCAGCGGGTTACGCCAACTCAGGGGTTGTGGTGGAAATTCGTCTGGAGGACATGGAATCTCTCGGGTTTACCAATAAGCTGGGTTCCCTGGATTTTCAGGCTTCCGGGGAGCGGGCGGCATTTGAGGCGGGGGGCGGGGGGTTGAAAGCTCCGGCCCAGCGGATGACGGACTTTGTATCCGGTATGGTTTCATCTACTCTCCCACGCACTTCCTATGTCCCCGGCGTCGTGTCGGCAGATCTCTGGACGGTGCTTCCTCGGATCGTCTCCGAAAGATTGAAACGGGCATTTCAGATTTTCCATGAGAAAATGAGGGGATACCTGACAGAAGAAGCGATCGTTCTGGCCGTTGAATCCCGAACCAGCGCACCGGTTCGGATTCCCCGGGATCCGAATAGTCTCATGCATCCGGAAATACGGGGGTTGTATCCATGCGGGGAAGGAGCCGGATACGCCGGTGGAATCGTTTCCGCCGCTGTCGACGGCATGCGTTGCGCCGTCCGGGCGGCGGATCAGGTTTCCCGGGCATCTCCATCACGGAATGATTTGCCGTGATGGTCCGATGATTTCCGGAAATAGGTCTCCAGCCAACTTCTCTGAAACGCCTTAAATCTCCGGCGTTCGATTGCGTCCCGAATGTCTTTCATGAGATCCTGGTAAAACATCAGGTTGTGAATGGTGGCCAGCGTTTCAGCCAGTGGATCATGAGAAAAAAACAGATACCGGAGCACCATGCGCGAATAGGTTCGGCAAGTATAACACGAACATCGTGTATCGATCGGAAAACGATCTTTCCGGAAGTTTTTGTCCATGATCCGGATTTTTCCAGCCCGGGTGAACAGGGTTCCGTTGCGGGCATAGCGAGTGGGAATCACACAATCAAACATATCCATACCCCCCGCCACCGCCGCGAGAATATCCTCCGGAAGGCCGACACCCATCAGATAACGGGGTTTGTTTTCCGGCAATAGCGGGGCGGTATGCGTGACCACCGCTTTCATCAGGTCATATCCCTCACCTACACTGACTCCTCCGATCGCAAATCCGTCAAACGGAATAGCCGTGATTTCTCGTGCGCTTTTCATACGTAATCGAGGGTAGGTTCCACCCTGGACGATACCAAACAAAAACTGGTGGTCCTCCAGTTCACATTTCCGGCATCGCAACGCCCAGCGGGTGGTCCTTTCCACCGATTCTTCCACATAGTTTTCAGAAGCGGGGTATTCCACACACTCATCGAAAGCCATGACAATATCAGCCCCCAACGTTTTCTGAAGCTCCATGGAACGCTCGGGGCTCAAAAAAAGCCGCTGACCGTTTTCTTGAAACGAAAAGGATACGCCGTCTTCGGAAATTTCCTTGTTGGGAAGGGAAAAAACCTGAAAACCACCCGAATCCGTCAGAATCGTTTTTCCCCACCCCATAAATTCATGGAGGCCGTTGGCACGTTGGACCGTTGCCAGTCTTTCCGACATCATCAGGTGGTAGGTGTTGGCAAGAATCACTTCCGCGCCGGTTTCCGCAACATCCCGGGGAGTAATGGCCCGAATATATCCGGCGGTTCCCACCGGCATGAAGGCCGGAGTTTCCACGGTCCCGTGGGTAGTGACAAAGCGTGCCTTCCGGGCTCCGCAGGGGTCGATCGTATGGAGTTTGAATCGGATATCTCTGGAGGACTTCATATCGCTCATTCGTTTTTTCATCCTTAAAAAGGTATTCACATGATGGAGCATCATAGGCCCAGCCGGAAGAAGTTTCAATACAAATTCACGTATTCCCATTCTTCCCTTCCCCTCCTAAAGGCATAAAATACATGGGCTTCTTCTTTCAAAATCGGAAATACCATTTGGCTGGATCGCTTTTTCGGATTATAGTACGTTTCATGAATCGCAGGTCCCTCCCAGAATCTCTGGCTGTTCCCGTTGACCGCATCAAAGGTCTGACCTTGATGGAACTGTTGATTTCCATGGCACTTACCGGGATCATCATGTTGTCGGTCTACGGGTCCTTCCGAATGATCACCGGAGCCCAAGCCTCCATGGGTCCGCTTCTGGAGAGATATTCCCAGGTCGCGTTCTGTCTGGATCGTATATCTACCGACCTTCAAAATATGATCGTCGACACCGAGTACGGCCGGAGAGGAAAAGAACCGAATACCGAAACAGCAGATCCGTCGGGAATAAGGCTTACGGAAAAAATAGACTTCACATCCACTTTCCCTGTGTTCAGTTTTCTATCCTCGGCCTTTCTTCCTCTCCAACCCGCATTTCACCCGGAACCGGTACGAATCACCTATTATGTGGACACTGCAACCGGATCCAAGCCGGTTCTCCGACGGCTGCAACAGGGGTACCCCTATGATCCCATCGAATTGTCGGGAAAAGATCCGATCCTGTGTGAAACCATCCGGGAAGTTCAATGGAGGTTTGTAGATGAGACAGGACAGGTTCATGACAGCTGGAATCCGGATTCCACGGAATGGAAAGAAACGTCTCCTGCCGCCATCGACCTCCGCCTGGTTCAGGATTCCATCGAGGGCTTTCCTCCCGTAACGGGTAGAATTCGGATTCAGATTCCACGAGCATCGTCATCCCGGAAACCGGCATCACCATCCATAAAACCCGATTTCTCTTCCTTACGCCCATGACCTTTTTTCACTCTAATTCCGGATATATCCTGCCTCAGAAAGGCATG
>CAZTKB010000385.1:0-2865 GCA_964614125.1 uncultured Desulfobacterales bacterium
GGGGGAGTAAAAGCCGGGATGAATCAGGGGATAGGTTGGTCGAGTACAATGATGAGGTCAGGTCCGCGGGGAAAGATTCCCCGCGGGGTATAAGCAGGATTGGGCGAGATTACTTGGGATAGGTTCCCTGGAAGGTGGATACCCGGACGACGCCGTCCGCGTTGAAAACAGCAGCTCCTTCCCGGACATGGACCGGGAACTTGCCGTCGGAAATCGTGGTCCACCATTTTTCCAACTGGGTGAAGGCATCGATTCCCTTTTCCTTGAGCTTCATTCCTCCGGTCAACATCAGGTTCAGCCGCGACTGCTGCCCGTCAAACATGCCATGAACCCGAATCTGGTTGGTTTTCCCCGGCGGAATCCACTGGGTTTCGATAGCGCTGAGGGAATTCAGATCAAATTCCTCGAAGGCCACCGTAAACTTGAGACTTTCCAACTGAACCGGAAAGGGGTTGGGGTTTTGAATGTTGAATACAAAGGCAAGGTCCAGCGGTGCCCCGTAATCCCCGGCCGTACCCTTGGTAGGGGCGGTCGCTTTGGCGAAAAACCACCATCCCCAGTAATGAGCCACTTCCATGGAATCCAACGTCACCACCGGAGCTTTGAAGTTCTGTTCTGTCGGCTTCGGCGTGAATCCGGCGCAACCGGATACCAGTCCGATCACCACCATTACCAAAGCCATTTTCCATAACCAGTGTTTTTTGATCATTTTCTGCCCCCCTTTATTTCCATCAAATCAGGCAAGCCAGCGTTTCCTTCTCTTGTAATGCTTGACATCCCGAAAGTTTTTTCTGCCGCCCACGTCCTTGAGCCCCAAGTAAAAATCCTTGATATCCGGATTCTGCCGGAGCTTTTCCGCCGTATCATCCATCACGATCCGGCCGTTTTCCATCACGTATGCATGGGGTGCCACATTCAGGGCCAGCTTGGCGTTCTGCTCGACCAACAGGATCGAAATGCCTTCTTCCCGGTTCAACTGGGTAATGATGTTGAAAATCTCATGAATCAACAGCGGCGCCAAGCCCATGGAGGGCTCATCCAGCAGAATCAGTTTGGGACTGGTCATAAGTGCCCGTCCCACCACGGTCATCTGCTGCTCTCCGCCACTGATGAATCCGGCCGTTTCGCTGCGCTTTTCCCGGAGCCTGGGGAAATAATGATACACCATTTCCAGGCTGTCCTTTACGGACCGGCTGTCCTTTTTCCGCAGATGCGCTCCGACTCGCAAATTTTCCTCCACGGTCAGGTGTTCGAACACCCGGCGACCCTCAATCACCTGGACAATCCCCATCTTGGCGATTTTCTCGGCTCTCATTTTATCGATCCGCTCGCCCAGGAACTCGATCGATCCATCCGTCACCTTTCCATCCTCATGGCCCAGCAAGCCGGAGATCGCCTTCAGCGTAGTGCTTTTCCCGGCTCCGTTGGCACCCAGCAACGCGACGATCCCTCCCTTGGGGATTTCTATCGAAACCCCCTTGATCACCAGGATGACCTCATGGTATTTAACTTCGATATTGTTGATCTTCAAAATCATTTCAGCAGTTGTCAAGCGATGTCCCTCCTTCGATTACCACCCCAGCCATTCCTTTTCCCATTTCTCGGGCCAGCCGGCTTTCAGATCGACTTCATCGAGCATGGAGAACGTTCCATTCCGGTACTCATAGATTCTGGCCTTGCTCTGGGGGCGATGGTCCGTGGCCGTAAAAGATACCGGGGCCAGTCCCAGTCCGATCTCCAGATCCTTCATGGTTTCAAAACCTTTTTTCAGAATTCCCTCTCCGCTCAGATCTCCGGCTTTATCCGCGCGACGAAGAGCCTCGGCCAAACCCAAGGCATTGGCCCACGCCTGGATGGTGTGGATGGTGCGTTTTTCCAGTGGAATTCCCGGGTTATATTTCTTCGCGTATTCCTTGACTTTGTCCATCAGTTTGACATCCTGGCCGAAAAACGCCCATGGCGCGCACCCGATGGCGCCTTCCGCGGCCTTTCCCGCCAGCATGGGCAGGGCTTCGTCAAATCCCCAGTTCTTGATGATGTGGTCGGCTCCCAACTCCAGCGCATAGGCATCCCGAAGGGTGGCGGCAACCGACATGACGGTATTGGTGTGCAGCACAACATCCGGCTTGAATTCCTTCAGTGCCAGAATCTGGCTTTTCGTATCAATGGCGAATAGAGAAACATCCTGCTTGGGGCCGATTTCGAAACCCATCAGGTTGGCCTGATCCTCGGCGGCTTTGATGGCCGCACTGCTGAACGGAGACGCAAACATGTAAGCAAAAGCGATTCTGGGCTTCCGTTTTCCGTAATCCGCTTTCTGAGGCCACTTTTTGTTAAACCACGCTGCGATCAATCCCCTGGCCTGGGTGGAATAATCGGTGGCGAAAAACAGGTTGTAGGGTGCTTTCTTGGGATCGCAAAGATGTCCGGAATAGGATGCCGAGACATAGGGCATCTTATCTTTGGCCACTGTCGGTGCCAAAGCTTCCGTATCACCTGTTCCCCATCCCAAAACCGCCACGCATTTCTTCTGCTTGAAAAGGCTGTACTTGGTCAGCGCTTCGGGAATCCGGTATCCATAGTCGAATTGAAAGAGTTTGATCTTTTTTCCGTTGATACCACCGGTGTCATTGATATAGTTGATGGCTTCCGCAATACCCATCGCATAGTCTTTGCCCACATCCGATGTCGCCCCGGTCATGTCGTTCAGAGACCCGACATTGATGACATCTTCCGCCCAGGCGGTAACCGTCCATCCGGCTGCCAGAACCACGATCAGCCAGAACCACCAGGATTTTTTTCCCTTCATACCCGCTCCCCCTTTCATCAGCATGTCGATCAGTTAATGGAATGAATGTGCGCGGT
>CAZTKB010000386.1:0-2862 GCA_964614125.1 uncultured Desulfobacterales bacterium
GCTGGACGCTATTTCCCGTGCCGGGGGCATCGACTTCGAAAAAGGCGGAAACCAGGGCATGGTGATCCGCGTGGAAGAGCCGGGCACGCCCCGGGAACGGAAAGTGGTCATTCGGATCGACATGGCCGGTCTGATGAAGGGCGGCAACCAGTTCGACAACCTGCTTCTGGCCGACAAGGATCTGCTGTACATTCCGACGGCCCAGCAGTTCTACATCATCGGACAAGTGGAAAAACCCGGGTCTTACCCCTACCTGGAAAACGAGATCACGATCGTGGAGGCTATCAGCAAGGCCGGCGGATTCACCCGGATCGCTTCCCCCAACCGGACCCGGATCATCCGGATGGAAGACGGGGCGGAGAAGATCATCGAGGTGCGGGTGAACGAGATCACCTCGTCCGGCAAAAAGGCGCAGGATGTGACCATCAAACCAGGGGATGTCATCGTTATTCCGGAGAGCATATTCTGATGATGCAGGAAACGGAATCCATTCAGGAACAGGAAATCGACCTCAGGTCCTATATCCGCGTCATTTACAAGCGGCGCTGGATCATTCTGGCCTTCTTTGTGGTGGTGGTGCTGAGCGTGGCGATCCACACCTTCACCGCCACGCCCATCTACCAGGGAACGTCCCGGATCGTCATCGAAAAGGAAAATCCCAACGTGGTTTCGATCCAGGAGGTCATGGCCGTGGATTCGACGGGTCTCGACTATTACCAGACCCAGTACAAGATCATCGAAAGTCGGGCCGTTGCCCGGGAGGTGATCCGGCGTCTGTCATTGGCCGAGCATCCCGAGTTCCGGCCGGAGGAGACCACCGGGATGTGGGCAGGAATGAAAACGTGGGCCCAAGGCATTCGGACCTACTGGAAGGAATGGGCCGCGTCCGTTTTCGATACTGGCAAACCCGCGTCGGCGGTCGGCGAAAATCCGGACCTGGATTCCCCGCTGGTGTCCGCTTTTCAGAGCCGGACGAAGGTGGAGCCGGTGCGCAACAGCCGGATCGTGGATATCCACTTCGAGGCCCGGGATCCGGCACTGGCTGCCAGGGTGACCAACGAAATCGTTCGGACCTACATCGACCAGAGCTTGGAAACCAAGCTGGGGGCGGCCAAGGACGCAGTCCGATGGCTGAGCGAGCGCATCGACGAGGAACGCCGGAAAGTGGAGGAGGCCGAAACCGCGTTGCTCCAATATAAGGAACAACACCAGATCATCACGGATTTTTCCAGCGACTCGGAAAAGATCACCGCCCAGAAACTGGCCTCGTTGAACGAGCAGGTGGTGGACGCCCAGGCCCGGCGCGTGGAGGCGGAGACACGATACCAGCAGGCGTTGGCTCTGGAGAATAACCCGGAACTGCTGGATTCCATCCCCGATGTGCTGAAAAACGAGCTGGTGCAGAACATCAAGAAGATGGAGGTGGATATCTACAACCGGATGTCCGAGCTGTCCCGGAAATACGGGGCCAACCATCCGCAGATGATCGCCATCCGTACCGAACTGGACGAACTGAAGAAGCAGAAGGTCAAGGAGGCCAGGCGGGTGCTGGGCGCCCTGCGGAACGAGTACCGGCTGGCCGTGGCCCGGGAGGAGTCGGTCAAGAAGGCGTTGGAAGCCCAGAAAACCGAAAGCCTGGACATGAACAAGAAGGCCATCCAGTACGGGGTACTGCAGCGCCAGGCGGAGAGTTCGCGCAACATCTACGAACTGCTGGTGAAACGGTTCAAGGAGACCAGTCTGACCGAGGAGATGAAAACCGGCAACATCCGGGTGGTGGACCGGGCCGAGATCCCGCAGTCGCCGATCAAGCCGCGCAAGCAGATGAATTTGCTTTTGGCCGTGGTGGTGGGACTTTTGGGCGGACTGGGGCTGGCCTTTTTTATCGAATACCTGGACAATACCATCAAAATGCCGGACGAGGTGAAGGACTATCTGAAGATACCGTACCTGGGACCGGTGCCGGAGTTTGCCGGGGTGGCAGCGGTACCGAAATTCGCCGAAGACCTGGTCATGGTCCAGGCTCCCAAGTCCACGGCCGCCGAGGCGTTCCGGGGGGTTCGGACCGGGATCCTCTTTTCCTCGGCCGATATCAAACCGCAGGTCATTCTGGTGACCAGTTCCGGGCCGACGGAGGGGAAGACCACCTGTGCAGCGAATCTGGCGGTCACACTTGCCCATGCCGGCGATCGGGTGGCGCTGGTGGATTGCGACATGAGAAAGCCCCGACTGCACAAGATGTTTCACTGTGAGCGGGACAAGGGGGTATCATCGGTCGTTGTCGGGACCACCCCCCTGGCTGAGGTGATTGTGCGTACCGAGGTGCCGAACCTGGATGTGATTCCCTGCGGGCCGATTCCCCCCAATCCGTCCGAGATCGTGGGGTCCCAGAAGCTGAAGCAGGTGGTGGGGGCGCTGCGGCCGCATTACCAGCATATCCTGATCGACAGCCCGCCGATCACGGCTGTAACGGACGCGGTTCTGCTGTCGAAGGTTGCGGACACGGTGCTTTTGGTCATCCGGACCGGGGTGACCCCGAGGCCGGTGGTGTTGAACGGGGTGCAGCAACTGCAGCAGGTGACTGCCAAGATCATGGGGGCGGTGCTGAACGGGGTGCGGACCGGGAAGGACAGCTACTATTATTACCAGTATTACTATTATTACTACGGAGAGGATGGGGAACGGAAGAAGTCGCCGCGGAAAAAGAAGCGGGGAGGGGTGACAGATACCAAGGCATAGATGATGGGGATTAAAAAAAGAACAAGGAAAAGGAAAAGAGAAAGAGAAAAGAAAAAGAAAAACAGAAAAAGGAATGAATGGATTGGATAGTTTGGTGGGGCGGTTGATGATTATAGAGAAACT
>CAZTKB010000387.1:0-2824 GCA_964614125.1 uncultured Desulfobacterales bacterium
ACCTCATCGGAAACCGGATAGTTGTCCAGAATTTTCTGTATGTATTGTTGTGCCTTCTCCAGAATCTCTTGCGGGGTTTTTCCCGTTCCTTTGGCCCCCGGAGTTTCTATCTCCAGATCATGCGCCATCAGTTTATAACTCAAGGCCATTATTTCCGCCTGTTTCCTCGGCGGTTTTTGGGAGGAGGATTGGCTTAACAGATCCGTAATCTGATCGACTTCCATGGTGGATAGAGAAAACCCTTTTCCAGCAGCCACCACCTGATCCCCGGATTCCTGTCCATACACCTTGTCGGGGAAGGTTATCTCGTGGGTGGCAAGCGCCCCCCCGATCCAACCTGCCAACCACACGTAGTACCAAAATCGATTCACCTGAGCCCGCCTCATCCCAACTTCCTGATTGGTAGAGTAGAAATCATATCTCCACAGTTAAGTCAAGAAAAATTATTGGATATTTATCATATACCGGCTTTTTATTCCTGATGATCTATAATCCAAAAATGTTAATCTTTGCAAGGAAAATCTAATTTTCACCGAATTTTCTAAGGCTTCGGGACGGCCTGTTTCTCCTTTTCCATTTCTTCCGCCTTTCCGGCCATCTGCTTACGGATGATCAGGCGGAGATTTTGGCGGATATTTTCCGATTCCGGGTTCAGGCGCAACGCCATGGTCAGATGTTCCATGGCCTCTTTCGTTTTCCCCTGGGAGGACAAGACAGCTCCCAGGTTGGCATGTGCCTCTGCCGAATGAGGGGTTAATTTTACGGCAGCCTGGAACGGCTCGACTGCTTCCGCCGCTTTGCCGGATCGGGCCAGGACCGCCCCCAGATTCATATGCGCCTCGACAAGCCCTGGCTTCAGTCGGATTGCCTCTCGAAACGCCGTAACGGCCTCCTCATTCAAACCGGCCTCCATCAGGGAGTTGCCGGTTTTGAGATGGATTTCCGCATTTTTCGGTTCAAAACGAAGCGCCTGCCGGTAGTACGTGGCGGACTTTTCAAAATGATGCATCATATAATGCACATCCGCTGCCTTGACCCAAGGAGCGGCCGACTGCGGGTCCACCCGGAGTACTTCTTCATAATGTCGGACCGATTCCTCGTATTTTCCCTGGGAAGCCAGCGCATCCCCCAAATTGGTATGCGCATCCGGAAAATTGCGTTGCTTCCGGATCGCCTGACGGTAACAATCGATGGCCTCCTCGGTTTTTCCCATCAGAAACTTCGCATACCCCAGGTTATTCAAGGCAGGTGCGTATTCCGGTTGATAGCGCAAGGCCTTCTGAAACAGGGATGCCGCCTCGTCCAGACGACCCGCCATACCCATGAGAACGCCTTTGTTGGAAAGCGCAAAAAAATAGGATGGCTGGAGCGCCAAAGCCCGGTCATACATGGCGGCGGCCCCATCCAAATCGCCTTTCTGCTTCAGGGCATAGCCCAGATTGGTCAGGGCACGGTAATTGGCCGGATTTCTTTTCACTGAATCCGACCATAGGGAAACGGAATCCCTCCACAATTGGTTTCGCTGGAAAGTGAGAACCGACAGAACGCCGATAACCAGCGTTACGGCACCATAGAGCCAGATCTTTCGCACCGATGGAATTCGCGAGATTACATCCCCCACGATCAGACAGAACCCGAACATCGGCAGATAGACCCGATGCTCGAACAAAGCGTCCCGAATCGGAAAAATACTGGATTCCACGGACAGCGCGACAAAAAACCAACCAATCCCCAACATTAGAACGGGTTTTTTGTTCCGGCACCACCAGGCCAACGCAACGAGGCCTACCAGAAACAGGAATGCCACCGGTGTGGCGCCGTCCCAAAACCCGGTTTTGAACGGAACCATATAATCCAGATTCTGGTGGATAGGCAGAAACAGCAACCGGATGTAGATGACCATCACGCTGAATTGCGTCACCAGGTATTGCCAGCGCCCTATGTCCCGGGTTTCGCGGGCCTTTTCGGATACATCTTCCAGCAGTGATCCCAAGCTCACGTCGCCCCGGAAAACCCCCATGCTGTACGCATAAAACAGGGCAACCAGAAAGATCGCGGGTGCCATCCAGGTCAGCTTGGAAATCCATCCGCGCCACGTTCGGTCGTAACAGACATACTCAACCAACAAAATCGCCAGAGGAAGACTGGCGGCACTCTGCTTACAAAGGAACGCGGCGAGAGCCGCAACCACAGATCCACCCCACCAGAGCACACCCCTGGCCATCGAGCCGGAAAAATCCCGGCCCCGCATGTAACACAGTATGGACAGCAGGTAAAACAACGCAGCCATGGATGTATAGCGCTGGGCGATATACGTTACCGCCTGGGTCTGCAACGGATGGACGGCAAACACCAGCGCGGAAACCAGGGCCGGAAACAAGAAATGTCGCCCCGATTCCGGAGACAGCTTCCGAAAAATCATCTGGGACAAAAAAAACACCAGGATGGCGTTACCGATATGGATCAGAATGTTGACGACATGATAACCTTGGACATTCAGCCTTCCGAAATGGTAGTTCAATGCAAACGTGAAATCCACCAAAGGCCGGGGGGAAGTCAAAATCTCCCATTTCAAAAAATTGCCCGGATTCCGGATCCGGATGTTTTCCTGAATGGTATGGATATCATCGAATTCCAGCGGTACCTGAAGCGTGTTTCTATACACGGCAAAGGTCAGAAGAGCGATCATCCCAACCGCCAGGATATACCCGGCAACCCGTGATCTGAAATTCTCGTGGTTTATCCCAAAACCTTCGAACGAACGTATCATGATCGGATCATTCTTCTTTCTTGCAGCCGGAATTCCCAATCGAATCCGGCTGAC
>CAZTKB010000388.1:0-2057 GCA_964614125.1 uncultured Desulfobacterales bacterium
TTCAAAACCGGTTCTTCATTGCCTTCATTCTGATCCCAAAACCGATAAAACGCATCGAAACTGTTTTTGATCAGATTAAAAAAAACCAGTTGAATGAAATCCGGATTCACTTGCACCTGAAGGGAATCAGAGACACAGAGTTCCGTCGGGTATTCCACCGCAGGATGGTTCTGGTCAATATAACTATTAAAGGCCGATTCAATCATGTTTTTCAGAGAGTCGACCTTCATTTTTCGGTTATCGAGCTTGGCATCGAAATTGGAAATGGCATTGATCTGGGTGTAACAATGTTTTGCAACCGGGTCGGAAGATACTTTCAGGGAGTCGATCACATCATGCTTGATGGCCCGGAAAATGATGCCCTGCTGGATCAGCTTTCCGATACCAACGAAGATTTCACTCAGCTTTTCGGTGTAAATACTGCCGATCCTGTATAAAAAGTCCCTGAGCCCGGGGTCTTTCAACTTATGAAAAAAATCGGGTTCAGGAAAACGATCAGTATATTTTCTTCCATTCGAAAATTCGACGGGAAACGTTACATTCATCTCCCGCAGCACCTGCCCAACCAGATCGGTCATCGGAAAAAAGGGGACCTCCGCCAAGTCGTATGCACCATAGGGAAGTTGATACATGTCGGACTTTTCAAGTGCCTGGTCGTTGACCAGTACATGGCTCAGGAGCGGCAGATGCCGTTCCATGACGGTATCCGGCTTTCCGAACATCATGGCAGACACCATGCCGTAGGCAGACATGCTTTTTCGGCCCCCGGCCAGGGACATCAGGATCGTGGGATATATGTCCTGCAAGCAGTGATGCAGCCCATAAAGCAGATTTTGAAAACATCGATTGTCATCCGGACCTCTGACATCTTCGAGCAATTTCCCCGGAGTTGAATCTTTCCAGGATTGTACCGGAATGCCCACCAGCCTTACGTTGTCGAGAGTTATGACTTTTGGTTTGTGCGATTTTTTCCAGGTGTTATCAACCGATTCCGCCTGATCTGCGATAGCCAGTTTATATCCCTCCAGATAATGGACGGCCTCTACACATTTCTGCGCCGGATGCCGTTCGTAACGTTTGAAATATTTGGGTAAATGGGCGTTTTCATCAGGTTGCGGCCGCCCCGGATCCGGAAAAGCTATTGCGCCGTAACGAATGGCACCTATCGTATACGGGCAATAAATATCCAAGGAAAATTCCGGCAAAAGCTGTATTTGATCATTTTTTATGGGCCATGCCTGCTGCGGGGTATAGCAAGGTTGGATCCCTATCCATTTTTGGATCAGCGCATCAATGGTTTCCGTAACGACAGGTCCTGTCATGCCAAGTGGACAAATCAACGCCATTTTTGTTGTTTCCATTATACACCTCCTGATAGGTGATCCAATATCCTCGCCCAAGCCGGTCATCGCCCGGATAATTTATCCAGATTGTCTGTTGCAATGGAATTTTCGGATCGATATCCAGGGGACGTTGATAATACCACTTGGCATTTTCCATATTCTGTTGCAACCGGAAAAAGTTTCTCACATTCAACCATTCCTGCTGGAAATCCAGGTTTTCAGTCAACCCGGATTTCTATGGATCGATTGTTGGCATCAGAAACTGCTCATTTCGGGTTTCCAGGTAGGTTTCAAAAAATCTGCTGGCAGTCTGCTTAAACAGAGAAATCCGCAGGGCAATCTTTTCGTTGTCGGCAGGCGGGATACGAAAATGTACAGTCTGGTTGGCAGGTCCGCGCCGACCGAAGTGGCCATGCAGTTTATCAGGATATTCATTCTGAAACTTCAAGTTACAAACCGTATTTCCGAAAAATGACGTGGCTGAAATGATGGGTCAGGCGGACCGATCCATCCGGTTGATGTTCCTCGATCGCTTCCCGCCGGGTTGTCGCGTAGATGGGGATCAGCTTCATTCGAAAGGCGGCTTCCACCATCAGGTAGCAGGCTCCGAAATCTCCCTGGATCAGGACATGGTCGGTTGGCTGTGCCTGTGCTTGCAGCCATTGCTCAATCGGTTGAAGATAGTTTTGCAGACTTCCCAAATCCGGGGGAATC
>CAZTKB010000388.1:2067-2823 GCA_964614125.1 uncultured Desulfobacterales bacterium
AGGTTATCCGGTGGGACCACGAAACGTTTGATGCCCATCTGATCTACTGCAGCGGTAATCTGAGGGTGAGTCAGGCGGTGATTGAAAAGAAGAAACAAAGCGGTCATGACTGATTTCGATCCTTTGCTGAGATGGTTGGTAATGAGAGATGATTCGACATGGATGCCAGAATTTCAACAGGATCGTTCATGGAGCCATATCCGTAATCTTGCGAAGGTAGGATTGTAATAGATTCCAGGATAGCGTGGACCAGTACTCCATCTTCAATTTCTGCAAGTTTTCAATTGATATCCAGCGAAAGTGGTTCAATTCAGATCCAGGGATTGCATCCTCCGGCCTTTGGGTTTTCAGGCAATAGACCAGGCCCAGATGAACCCTGCCGACGGCTGTCTTTTCCTCGTTAATGATTCCAAGAAATCTCATTTTTCCGGGAAGCAGACCTGACAATTCTTCTCCTATTTCCCGGTGCAACCCATGGTGAATGGTTGCCAGCCAGTCGTCCGGATTCACTTCATCGGCAATACTGACGTGTCCACCGATTCCGATGGACCATAAGCCGTGCAATCTGGCTTCGGATCCTTTGCGTTGGTAACATCCCACCCGGTGATGAAGCTGGTCGTACGCCACCAGATAGGGGATCAGTTGTTTGGTGTCAAACCGGGTTTCGGATGTTTTCCGGGGAAGGAAACACAAAGCAGAATTGGAAATCGCTTCCCGGACTTCCGTTTCGGTTACGGAAACAGCCGACATCTCCCC
>CAZTKB010000389.1:0-2813 GCA_964614125.1 uncultured Desulfobacterales bacterium
ATCGGACCGGGTTCATCATGCCGGTATCTATCCGGTCATGGTGGAAAACCCAGTTCCCGGGGGAGGGCTCTCCAATATCCGGTATTTCCGGGTTTTTTCCGGGAATCCGGTCCGGCCGCAGCCCCCCGGTTCTTTCGGGAACCGGTATGAGGACCTGATACCCGTGGACACCTCCCTGGAAGAATACGATCCCGCCCGGTTTTCCCTGCTGACCGGAACCATATCGGATGAAAGTCAGGAACCGCTTGCCGGTGTCAGGGTGACGGTGAAGGATCATCCGGAATATGGAAGTGTGGAAACGGATGATCGGGGGATATTTTCTCTGCCGGTGGAAGGCGGAGGGGAGATGACGGTGATCTGCCGCAAGCAGGACTATATCACCAGCCACCGGCGGATTCGGGTTGCCTGGAACGATATCGGGGTTATGGAATCCATCTGCATGGTTATGCCGGATCCCGTTTCCACGGAAGTGCTGTTTGACGGGGATCCGGCTCGCGTTTCGGTTCATCGGAGTTCCGTCACCGCAGATGCTTCCGGTACGCGTTCCCTGACCATGGTGTTTACCGGGGACAATCGGGCGTTCGCGCGGATGGATTCCGGAGAGGAAATCGAGTTGGAAACAATCCGCATGAGGGCCACCGAGTTTCCTACCCCTGCTTCCATGCCGGCCAGGCTGCCCCCGAATTCCGGATACACCTACTGTTCCGAGCTTTCCGTGGACGGGGCGGAGAATATCCGTTTCGAAAGGCCGGTGGCTGTCTACCTGCCGAATTTTTTGGGATTTGACGTGGGAGAGATCGTTCCGGCCGGCAGGTATGACCGGGACTCGGGGGCTTGGGTTCCATCCGAAAACGGCCGCGTAATACGACTGTTGGATACCGATGAAAACCAAACGGCGGATGCCTTTGACGAAAACGACGACGGCATTGCGGATGGACCTGTCGTCGGATTGGAGGATCCGTCCGTTTATCCTCCCGGCACCACCTGGTGGCAAATCAAGATCGACCATTTCTCACCGTGGGATTTCAACTGGCCCTATGGGCCGCCGCCGGACGCGGTTGGGCCGAATGCGTCCGGGAATCCGGTGACCGATTCCTGGGATAGAACGGACGACGTCGACTGCGTCGGTTCCTGGGTGGAACGCCGAAACCGGGTATACCATGAAGACCTGGAAATCCCGGGAACCGGGGTGCGGCTGCACTACGCCGGCAACCGGGCGGATGGGTTCCACCCTTCCGTGTATATTCCGGCCAGCGGGGACACCGTTCCGGAAAGCCTGAAACGGATCCTGGTACAGTTGACGGTGGCAGGCCGCAGCTATGAACAGGTCATGGAACCGTTTCCCAACCGGTTCGTGGAATTCACCTGGGATGGCCGGGACTATCTGGGGCGGCCGGTGAGCGGTTCGGCCACCGCTCGGATCAAAATCGGGTTTGTGTATGATTCCGTGTATTATTCCGCATCGGAGGATGTCGGGAGGTCCTTTGCCCAGGCAGGCGAACGCGTGACCGGTATTCGGGGAAGAGAGGAGGTCATTTCCTGGAAAGAAACCGAGCTGTTGGTTGGAAGAGGCGGCGGTTCCGACGTAGGGCGTGGATGGACCATCTCCCATCATCACCGGATGCAAATCACGGAAGGTGATGTGGTTTACAAAGGGGATGGATCGATTCTGACGGCCGGCGGCCGAATTCGGATCATGGATACCTTGGCCGGCACCGGAGAGGCCGGTTTTGGAGGTGACGACGGTCCGGCACAGGCTGCCCTCCTGAACGGCCCGTATTCTGTCGCGGCGGATCGATCCGGCAATGTCTACGTGTCGGACTATCTCAACCACCGGATCCGAATGGTGGATCCAAGCGGAAACATACAGACCGTGGCTGGTATCGGCCGGTCGGGTTTCGGTGGCGACGGCGGCCCGGCGGTGGATGCCTCGATCTTTTCACCCAAAGGCATCGCGGTCGACGATGCGGGAAACCTGTATATTTCGGATGCCGGGAATCACCGGGTTCGGAAAGTGGACTCCCGGGGAGTCATCACCACCATCGCGGGAGACGGAACGCGGGGATTCGGCGGTGACGGCGGGGATGCCCGGGGTGCAAGACGGAACGATCCGAACGGGCTGGCCGTCGATTCCTCGGGAAATCTCTACATCGCCGACACCGGGAACCGCCGTGTCCGGAAAATCGGGCCGGACGGGCGCATCGTGACCGTGGCTGGAACAGGGGTTTATGGGTTTTCCGGGGACGGAGGTCCGGCGGTGGAAGCGGCGTTGCGTTCGCCCATCGGTATTGCCGTCGATCGGGCCGGGAATCTTTTTGTGGCGGATATGAGCAACTCCCGCCTTCGCCGCGTGGACAACACCGGTGTGATCACGACCATTGCCGGCAACGGGTCTTCGGAATATTCCGGCGACGGCGGACCGGCGACCGGGGCCGGCATAAATCCCAGCGGCGTATGTCTGGATGCGGCGGGACAGATGTACATCACGGACCCCTTTTCGTGTACGGTCCGAAAGGTGGATGCCCTGGGTTTCATCACGACCGAGGCCGGAACCGGGGCTTATGGGTTTTCCGGCGACGGCGGCCCCGCAACCGACGGGGTTATGCACGCACCCTATCACGCCACCGTAGACCCCGGCGGAAACCTGGTGATTGCGGATTACCGCAACCACCGGATGCGGCAGGTATCCTCCGCGACACCTCCCCAGTTGGCGGATTTTGGGAACCGGATCGGATTCTGTGATGAAAACGGCCTGGGGTATCTGTTGGATGACGATGGCCTGCACCGGTCGACCGTGGAACTGGGCACCGGAA
>CAZTKB010000390.1:0-2804 GCA_964614125.1 uncultured Desulfobacterales bacterium
GTTTTCCAAAGCGGTCTTCAGCGAAATGTAAGCTGGTCCTCCCGTATCGATAATAAAAAGCGGGATGATCGCAAGTCCCTTGTGAACGGACATTTCTCCCAAACAAATCTGATTTTTTATCCAATCGCTGAGTATGGTGGGCATTCTAACCTCCAAAATGTTGGTTTGATTCTGTATAACGGGCGGCCAGGCGAGACACTCAACTCCCAGGTGTCGCCGAAGAAAACGAGCATGTCTGGTATTGGGTCGTTGCAAACAGCCCAAGTGTGACATGTCTTAACAGGGTTAAATGGAAAAAAGGGAAATTCCGTCCGGATGGTCTGCCATCCGGACAGGTTGTATGAAATGTGGGGTTGCCGTTAAGAGGCTTGGGATTATTCGATAACGGTCAGCTGTCAGAAGGAATGAGTTTTTTAGCTGTGTCTACGAAGGATTGCAATTGTTTGATTAATTTTTCCGCTGATATGGGGCTTTGACTTATTCCGGCATGATTCAGGTCATTTCGATATACCAGTAAACCGGCATACAAATTGATTAATTCCGGTTTTTTCCGATATTCGGTTATCATTTTTCGGGTAAGGTGAATATGCTCCTGGGCGGCATTTTTCCAGTCAGATTCCGGAATACCTTGTTGGGCAATAAACATCCCACTGGACGCAAGTTCTCGGAGCTTTAGAATTTCCGGCTTGTCTTCTTCTATATCCACCAGATTGGCGGCATAGGAAACCAGTGTTTCCAACAGGATTGTGTATCCCTGCTGAATCATGTTGTGACGCAGACACCATTCCGCGGCACAGACACCGTTCCAAAACTCGTTGTCAGAAAACGGGGAAATTTTTTCATGGATGGTATGAATGATCGGTTGAAAGGGTGGAAATGGTTCGGTTTTCAGACAGGCGGATGCTGCGGATTTGAGGTTGTCCGCGTTTTGGGATATATTTCTCCCCCGGCAGGTAGATAGGGCTTGCGTGAAATCTTGAATGGCGTTGGCCAGCGTTTGAATTGATTTTGCGTCCTGGTTTTTTCCTTTCGACTCCCTAAGAACAGGATACACGCTCTTCTTTGCCAGTTGACTGATGACCGTGGCATCCCCGGCAGAGAGAAACCGATCCACACCCGTAGACCAGTCCATCAAGGTATCAAACGGGGTCAGGTCAAATATGGGAACCCGGCGCTTTTCGAGGGGTATCTGTGTGACCTCACGAATAGAACCCAGGGTTTCAAAGGCTCCATAATGAATACCGGTCAGTGTGATCCGCTTCAATGTCTTGGCATAGTTCATTAATACAATGGCCAGCATGGGTAGGGATCGCAGGGCGTGGGTGATATCGAGCACCACCCGGTCTTCCGGTTCCAGGACACTGTATACCTGCTGAAAAATATCCCAGATTTCTTTTTCACTTTTCCCGTCAGGAATCGGAACCGGTTTAATTTGAGCCTGAATACCCAGCTCCTGCAGGCATCCCAACAGACCTTTTCGGGATTGTGGCTGGTTTTTGTGATCCACTTGTCCATCGTCCAGCCAGTTTTTCTTTTTTGCTTCGTCGGTGATAAAAATAAACACTCGATCTGTCTGATCCCATTTCGGGCAGTTCCATGCCACCAACGCTTCCTGAACGAATCGTACATCCGGTTTTTCAAACCCGTCAGAGGCGAAATAGGTACAAGGGAGGTAATCATTGGTTCCCAGGAAGGACAAGAATACGTTTCTTGGCATACGCAGTACCTCAATTCATTTTGGGTTATTGGCAGATACGCCTGTTACACACCGTATCTCCGGAAAATGACATGGCTGAAATGATGGGTCAGGCGGACCGATCCATCCGGTTGATGTTCTTCAGCCGCTTCCCGCCGGGTTGTCGCGTAAATAGGGATCAGTTTCTTCCGGAAGGCGGCTTCCACCATCAGGTAACAGGCTCCGAAATCTCCTTGGATCAGGACATGATCCGATGGTTTGGCATGACTGTGAAGCCATCTTTCAATGGGTTTAAGGTATTTCCGAAGGCTTCCCAATTCTGGAGGAATCTGACTCCAGAGTGTTTGCAGATCATCCGGAGGAACAATAAATCGCGTAATCCCCAACTGGTTGGCGGCGGCGGTGATCTGAGGGTGAGTCAAACGATGATTAAAGAGAAGGAACAGTGCGCTCATGAAAAATCAGAATCCTCGTGTTGAAAAGTAATGGTGGAAATGACAGGTTTTTTCTGCGGGCATGAATGTATCACCAGTATAGGTTATCTGACGATATCCGCAACGTTGCGAAAGGAGAACTGTAACAGATTCCAGGATAGCGTGGACCAGTACTCCATTTTCAATTCCTGCAGCGTTCCGATGGTTATCCATCGGAAATGGTTCAGTTCAGGGCCGGGTATGGCATCCTCCGGCCGATCCGTTTCCAGGCAATATACCAGGCCCAGATGAACCTGTCCGACGGCTGTCTTTTCCTCGTTTATAACTCCAAGGAATCTCATGCCCCCGGGAACCGGCCTTAGCAACTCCTCCTGAATTTCCCGCTGCAACCCATGACGAACGGTTCCCAGCCAATCCTCTGGATCTACTACATCGGCCGTACTGACGTGTCCGCCGATTCCGATGGACCATAAGCCGTGTAATCTGGCTTCGGATCCTTTGCGTTGGTAACATCCCACCCGGTGATGAAGTTTGTCGTACAAGACAAGATAAGGGATCAGCTGTTTGGTGTCCAACCGGGTTTCGGATGTTTTCCGGGGAAGAAAACACAGAAAAGAAGTGGAAATCGCTTCCCGGACTTCCGTTTCGGTTACGGAAACAGCCGACATCTCCCC
>CAZTKB010000391.1:0-2800 GCA_964614125.1 uncultured Desulfobacterales bacterium
GGGTGATACCCAGTTTATCCCACAGCTTTTGCCTTTTTTCCGTGTTTCGCGCCACCATCTGCAGGGTGGACTTTCGCGTGCCGTAATCTTCTTGCATGGCATGTGCCAACTCCGCAGCAACGGCCAAGGTGTCCCGGCCCTCGGTCGCTATCCCGTATTCGGCCGCCACCGCCGACAGCTTGGCCGTATCCCGGATCTCATACCCGGGCGCCTTTCCCAGGGCGACTTTTTCCAGCACCTCCACCAGATCCCTCCCATGATCCGAGTGGGCGGCAGCGCCCGCTGCGATCATCCGGCCCAGATTCCGGGCAACAATGATATCCGCATCGGCTCCACATACCCCTCTACGGGGGCCCTCCCCGAAAGGATCGATCCGGCAGGGCCCCATGACACAGATCCGGCAACTCAACCCCATTTCGCAGTATCCACAATGGGGGCTTTGCGCCTCGTGACGGTCCCACACCGTTTCGATCATTTCCTGTTCTGCCTTTTTCAGCATCAGACGGGTATCGGGTGCCATACTACGGTCATGATAATTTTTCAGGCTGTTCATGCGGATTCCTCCTTTATGCAATCCGGTTCAAAACAGACGGTCGGCATATCTCATCGGGCTTCGGCCAATTCATATTGTATCTTTTTAATGACCTGAAGCAGCGCAAACCCTTCTGATCGGCCGAGGAGAGAATCGGCGACCGGCCAGATGGTTCCAGCGGTTTCCCGGGTTTTGCGCTGCAACGCATCCCCCGCCTCTTCAAAAGTCAGGGCCCCGGATTTGCACATTTCCACACAAGCCGGAATCATTCCCTTTGCCTGGCGGGATACACAATTGTCACACTTGATGGCCACCGTTTTTCCGGGTGGTGCCCAGTTGTCCTCATGGTAGCGGATCACACCGAACGGGCAGGCCATGGCACAGGAGGCGCAGTTGATGCACAGATCGGGATTGATCAACACCGTGGCGGTTGTGGGTTCCCGGTAAATGGCGCCGGGAAGACAGGCCACCAGGCAGGGTGCCGGATCGCAATGCCGGCATCGATTCGGGAACCCCCGGCCGATCAAATTGGCGCCGACATGAATTCGGGGTTTGGGAAGCGGTTTTTCCAGGACGGCGGACGTCAGCGACAACGACACCGAATGGGCCGTGGCACATGCCGTCATGCACTGCATGCATCCGACGCATTTTTCCGGGTGTATAATCACCTGTTTCATAGACGGGTTCCTCCTTGGGTCCGGGTTTTCAAATCCCTTCTATATGGTTTGCAACAACCTCATATCCGACCGGGTGAGGGGCATCTTTCGGCGGATGAGGGACACCAGGGTTCCTCCCTGTTCGATTCGGTTGACCAGGACAAATCCGACCAGCCGGTTATCCCGAATGACCATGCGGCGATAGAGCGGCCCGCGGCGGCAGTGCCTGGAAACAATCCGACATTCCTCCGGATCTTCCGGATGAATCATACCGGCTGTCATCACGTCCAGATCATATACGCGGATCACGTTTCTTCCCAGACTGCCGGCATATTCCACCGGCCGGCCGGCCATGTTCATGCCGGCGATTTGCCCCTGAACCGCCGCCTCCGGCCAGATGGCGTTGATCCAGGGGCGGTTCCGGACCAAGTCGTTGCACTGCGCCACATCTCCTGCCGCATAAATTCCGGGGCAGCCGGTTTCCAACCACGTGTTTACCAGGATCCCCAGGTCGATCGGAATTCGATCCTTTGGGAGGAATTCCACAGCCGGCCGAACCCCCTTTCCCACCACCACCCGCTCGCAGGGAATGCCCGAACCATCGGAAAAGGTCGCCTCTCGAACCGACTTGGTCCCGTCAAATCCGGTCACATCCAAACCGGTTCGAATGTTCAATCCTCGGGACCGGAGTGCGTCCAGAATCAACTCCCCGGCGGTTTCATCCACCTGCTGGGACAACGGATAGCCGGAGCCGATGACCATGGTGACGTGCAAGCCGCGTTTCATCAGCCCGTGGGCCGCTTTGAACCCCACCAGGCCGCCGCCCAGCACCAAGGCGTTTTTCACCGAAGAAATGTCCTGTAGTAACTGAAGAACATGGGTTACGTTCCGCATGGGCAGAATGTGGGAAAGATGAACGCCGGGAACACGAACCATCCGGCTGTCCGCGCCGCTGGCAATCAGGAGGCGGTCATATTCCAAGAATTCTCCGGAATCGGTGGAAACCATACGGGAATCCGGGTCAACGGATGTCACACGGACTCCGTTTTTCTGGGTGATTCGAAGATCCTCCGCAAAACGAGACCCACGGATCGAAATGGAAGCAGGCTGAGTGCTCCCTTCCAACACCAGGCTGATCATGGGACGGCAATAGGGAAGATGCGGCTCAGCGGAGATGAGGGTGATTTCGGCTTCAGGATCCAGGGACCGGATGGTTTCCGCGGCCTGAATTCCTGCGATTCCATTGCCGATGATGACATGTTTCATGGCGTGTCTTTCCCCCCCTTGGCAGACCGGGAAAACTCACGAAAGGGCGGATCTGGCCGGCAAAAATGGGGGTGAGGCGTGTTGGTTGGCCGGAGCCAGAGTCCGAATTCAGCGGCTAGGCGTTTGTTACCAATTAATTTTTATGCTATAAATACGGAATTGTCAATCCGGTAATCTGGCCTTGTCTTGTACCGTCAGGATCTCTCATGAAAATCATTCCACTCGAAAACCCATCCGAATCTCTGCCACCGCACCTCGGAAAATCCGATTGTTTTTCGTTTCGCTGCCATCCCGGTGTTTCCTGTTTCAACCGGTGCTGCCGTCATCTGAACCTGTTTTTATACCC
>CAZTKB010000392.1:0-2743 GCA_964614125.1 uncultured Desulfobacterales bacterium
CGTTTGCCAATCCGGGAAGCAGGGGGGGTGTCCCGCTTTTATTCCCCCCCACCCTAACCCTCCCCCACACCCCCCCATTCCCAGAACTCTTCGGCAAGGTCAGGTTCCTCTTGACTTTATGAAAATCCTTTTCTAACCTCAACTTGCACACAGGCTGCCCATACCGACCGCAGCAGCCGCCCTCTTTCCGTCCGCAGATCCACCGGACGATCCGACCACCCGATCGGAGGTTATCCCATGAACGAACACCCCAAGTCCCTTTTTTATCATCTTCAGGAACTGAAGGCCGGCCGGCGCTGCTTCGAAAATGCGTTTCAGGGCATCGCCCGAATGATTCTGGACAGCGAAATCAGCAAAGTCGTCGTGAACGGCAAAACCACCTATGATTTCGGAATTTTCCATAAGGGAAGCAAGCATATCATCGGTATGTACGACGAGGTGAACAGCTTTGTCTCCTATGTCAAGGACGCCGCCGAAGGCGGCTCCTCGAAAGAAATGGCTTTTGTCCTGGTCGGTGAGCCTGGTAACGGAAAAACCTTTTTCGTGGAATTTCTCTGCTCCCGGTACCGGGAGTTCCTGATGAAACCCGAAAACCGGAAATACACCTTCCGTTTCAACCACATCGACCGATTGGGAAACTACGGAAAAATCACCAGCATCGAATCCCAGACCTACGAAGATCCGGTCATTCTGGCTATGAACCTGTTCGAAAGCCGCGCCGAGAACCAGGAGTTTCTGTCCGCGATCCTGGGCTTCACGGACCGGGAGATCGAAACCCTCTACAACGACTACCGGCCGCTGGGCGCCTGCAGTGAATACATCTGGAACGATATCCGCATGCGTACGGATGGAAACATGGACGACATGCTGGAAACCATCGAAATCATCCCGGTTCCCCTGACCGAAAGCCTTGGGACAGTTACCGGGAAACATCCGGCCAAGGACAAAATCACCTCCTCGGCGGTGGATCTCCTAGGGGAAGAGTCTATCCAGCGACTGCTGCATATCACCGATACCAACAACCCCTACCGGTTCGATCTCCGGAGAGGCGCTTTGGCCCGCGTGGCCGGCGGCGGAATTCATTTCAGTGACGAAATTTTCAAAAACAAAAAGGACCTGGTACAGATTTACCTGGGCGTCATTCAGAACCGGAATATCGAAATCGACGGATACAAGTGGCCCATCGACACCCTCATCATCGCGACCAGCAACAACATGGAGTTCTACCGGTTTTTGAGTGAAAAAGAGGAAGCCCCGATCGTGGACCGTTGCCGGATCTGCCATGTGTCCCACAACACGAACTACCGGCTTCAAAAAGACCTCACGGCCTATGCCATCGGTGGAGAGACACGAACCACCATCATGCGGGAATTCCTCCATCAGGATCCCAACCTCAATTACGCCGCCTCCGTGGCGGTGGTGCTGACCCGTCTGCCCCGGTCCGACAAGCTGACACCGATCGAAACCATGAAACTGGCCGCCGGAGAGATCGCCGGGGAAAAAAGCATCAAAACCCTGGCCGAAGTCATCGACAGCCTGGCCCAGGATCCGGATATCACCCATCGATTCGGACAGAAAGGACTGGGACAACGGAATCTCGGCCGCGCGATCCAGCTCCTGGTGGAAAGTTCGGAAACAAACGAAGGCCGGTGTATGTTCGCCTATGACGTGTTCAAGGCGATCGAACGGATCATCTTGGATTATGTCAACGACGCGAACGAACGCATCAAATACCTGGAGGACCTGAAAACCGCCAAAGGCCTGTACCGGGAACGGATCATGACGGAAATGTTCAACGCGTACATGGACGAACCGATGGCCATCCGAAAAGATGTGCTGAACTATGTCAACATGATTATCGGGATCGACGCCGAAAACCTGGGGCCGGACCGGATGTGGAAATACAAGGATCCGCAGACCGGAGAACTGCGCGCCCTGAAAATCGATGAACGGTATATCAACAGCGTGGAAGAACGGCTGGGTCTTAAAACCAAAGAGCAGCGGGAGACCTTTCGCACCTCGATCCGCAAAATTTACGGGCAGAAGATTTCGGTGGACCCCAACTATGATTTCATGGACAATCTCGAACTGGTCAAGGCGGTCACCGATGTCCGCCTGAAATCCGATATCGCCGGAGCCGGAAGCCTGATCGGAGCTCTGGCCAACCGGACCAACGAAGAGAATCAGAAACTTTACGACCGAATGGTCACCACCATGCTGGAAAAGCTCGGCTATTGCCACACCTGTTCCCAGAAAACCATCGAATATTTCTGTACCCAGGAAGACGAACA
Organism: uncultured Desulfobacterales bacterium; assembly: GCA_964614125.1. Taxonomy (GTDB): domain Bacteria; phylum Desulfobacterota; class Desulfobacteria; order Desulfobacterales; family Desulfatirhabdiaceae; genus UBA4064. The sequence goes on from CAZTKB010000392.1 coordinate 2,292, forward strand.
ATAGCCCTGCATCAGCGGTTCCGATCACCGAAAGCGGAAACAGGCGGAAATTTTTATGAAAGAATCACCCGAATCCATCTACCAGCGCCTGAAAGAAAACGGGCTGTCCCGGGAGCAGGAGCGAAAGATTCTTCGCGAACTGAGCGAACCCCGGGATCATCCGCCGTTGCCCGATCCCTCCGCCGATGCCGGGAGCAGCAGGCCGAAAGGCCCGATGCGACCGGAGGATGTGACAGACATGGGTGTGTTTTTACACACTCATGGTCCGGCTTTTCCCCCCACCACCCAACTGAGCTCCATCGAGGAACTGTTGGAGAGGGACCGGCAGCGGGAGAAAGACGGGTTTCCCAAAAAAATCCGCGTCGGCCGTCTGATCCGACCCGGAAAAGGGGGTAAGGACAAGGTGGTGGTGATCCCCACCACAGTGGAGGAAAAACTGATCCATGACCCCC
>CAZTKB010000393.1:0-2722 GCA_964614125.1 uncultured Desulfobacterales bacterium
GCGCCTGAGTTGATTTTTCGGCAGAGCTTGGCATATTGGGCAAAGCTTTCCGCTTCCGTATACTTGAAAGGAGATACCGCGCATCCGGAGACAAAATCATCCGGATCCCCGGTGGCCCGGATCCGTTCACTCATCATCGTCATCAGGCACTGGAGCGATACGGAATCCAGATCAAAGACCGGGGCACCCTGCCCCGCAAATCCCTGCCCGGCGTAATCTCCGGTCAGGGCCAGGATGTTTTTCATGCCCATCATGGCCAATTGTAGCGCCCGGCTCTCGATGCCGACCCGGTTCATGTCCCGGCAGGTGAAGTGGACGATGACATCCAGTCCCAGTTTGAAAATTTCATATCCCAGGACATCCGGACTGAGAGAGGGGTTTCCGCCGGGGTTGTCGGTCATGGATACGGCGGAAATCCGTCCGTCGGCGAAGGCGTCGGAGGCGATCCGCATCACCGTGTCCACGGATTTCCCGCCGTGTTCCCGGCCCGGTACCAACTCCAGGGTGACGACAAAATCGGACGATTCCAACAGATCGTTCCGAAAAACACGCAACATATCAACAGTCTCCTTCCACGAAACAGAAAGAAATCAGGGCAGGAAAAGGTCCGTGCTCAGATAGCGTTCTCCGGTGCTGGCCAAGATGACAACGATGTTTCGGCCCTGGTTCTCCGGTTCGGCCGCTTCCTGAAGTGCCGCGCATACGGCGGCACCGGACGAGATGCCGCAGAGGAGGCCTTCCTTTTTTGCCAGCAGCCGGGCGGTTTTGATCGCCTGGTCAGACGGTACGGTGCGGACCGCATCGATGACCGAACGGTCCAGATTGGCCGGGACAAATCCGGCGCCAATTCCCTGGATCCGGTGGGGACCCGGGCGGCCGCCGGACAGAACCGGGGATTCCGCGGGTTCGACGGCCACGACCCGGAAATCAGGCTTTTGAGGCTTGATATAACGGGCCACACCAGTGATGGTTCCGCCGGTTCCTACTCCGGCGACCAGAATATCCGCCTGGCCGTCGGTATCCTCCCAGATTTCCTTTCCGGTGGTCCGGGTATGAACGTCCGGGTTGGCCGGGTTGGAAAACTGGTCCAAGAGGATGGAACGGTTGTCGTTTTGAACGATTTCTTTGGCCGCCGCTACAGCACCGGACATGCCGCTGGCTGCCGGAGTGAGGATCAGTTCCGCGCCCAGGTGACGGAGTAGTTTTTTTCGTTCCATGCTCATGGTTTCCGGCATGGTTAGGCAGAGCCCGTAGCCGCGAACGGCCGCGACAAAGGCCAGGGCGATGCCGGTGTTTCCGCTGGTGGGCTCCACGATCCGGATGCCCGGTCCGAGCTTTCCAGCTTCTTCGGCCGCCTGGATCATTGCCAGTCCGATTCGGTCTTTCACGCTGCCCAGCGGGTTGAAGAATTCGAGCTTCGCGAGGATGTTTCCCGGAAGGTCCGCGGCCAAGGTGTTCAGCCGGACCAAGGGGGTTCGGCCGATCGTGGTTTGTATGGATGGATGAATGTTCATGCCGCCTCCTCGGAATCGGGGAAATCCGATTCCGTATGGGTATTATTCCCCGGGTCGCTTGTAGATCAGGCGGGGGGTCTCGATGATCACGGTCGTATCCGGCGGAACGGATTCGGTGATCCAGACGTTACCGCCAATGACGCTGCGCGTACCGATCACCGTGTCTCCGCCCAGAATCGTGGCCCCGGAATAGATGATAACATCATCTTCGATGGTGGGGTGGCGTTTTTTCCCTCGCAGCTTTTCGCCCGCGTTTTTGGGCAGCGACAGTGCCCCCAGGGTGACGCCCTGGTAAATTCGGACATTTTGGCCGATCCGGGTGGTTTCCCCGATCACCACACCGGTTCCGTGATCAATGACGAACCGTTCTCCGATGTCGGCTCCCGGGTGGATGTCGATGCCCGTGGCGTTGTGGGCATGCTCGGTCATGATTCGGGGCAAAAGCGGGACGCCCAGGTCAAAGAGCCGGTGCGCGACGCGGTACACGCTGATCGCATAGATTCCGGGATAGCTGAAGATGATTTCATCGTGGCTTTTCGCGGCCGGGTCTCCGTCGAAGGCCGCTTGGACGTCCGTGGCGAGGATTTTCCGAATAGCCGGGATGGATTCCAACAGATCCAGGGCGATCCGGTGGCCGCGGTCTCCGCAGTCGCTGCAGGAAAGGTGGTATCGGAGGCAGTCATGACGGATACTGTGGGTGATCTGCTGGGACAGCATGTCGTAGAGGTGGGAGATGGTCTGCCCCATGGAATATTTCAGGTTGACGGGGTCGATTTTGCCTCGGCTGAAATAGCCGGGAAAGAGGACCTCCCGCATTTTCTCAATGATTTCTGTGATGTAGCCTTCTGCAGGGATCGGGTCATAGTCGATATGGGTGAAACATTCCGGATCCTGGCAACTGGCGATGATCCCTTCCGCGATTCCGGAAAGCCGGGATCGGTAAGTGAGGAGGGATTCCGCGTCGGTCCGGCAGGTCGATTCGGTTTCGGTGGAATGTGGGTCCATGACGGTTTCTCCTTTGGGTCCGGTAGGATAATGCCGGGTATTGATGATAGCGGCGTTGTAAAGCGAAAATTAAACCATGTTGGGACGAATGTCAAAGAATGAGGAATTACACAGATTATAGGAGATTGTGCTGCCAACTGCAAATACAGCCCGCCGTCCCGGGGCGACCTATCCCGCTTTCCCTTGGAAAAGAACTCGGATGC
>CAZTKB010000394.1:0-2720 GCA_964614125.1 uncultured Desulfobacterales bacterium
CCCGCAGGAAAAGCTGTCTGAGGATGCCGCACTCGCCGGATCGGACAGCAAAAACGGTCGGATCGGTGTATCCATTCCGGTCGGTTACCTCGGTCCATTTCGACAGAATCCCCCCTGTCCGATACGTCTGCGAGTGCCGCATCCGAGTTCTTTTCCCAGGGAAAGCGGGATAGGTCGCCCAGGGACGGCGGGCTAATTCGCCGGACAGCTGACAAATCACCCTCTTTTCCGCTTCCCTACACAACCCTATTTTCTTTTCCTTTTATTCCCCAGCCTTCACCCGGAAGCACAATCTCCCTTAATCCAAAACCCTATCTCCCCATCCGCGCCTCGGCCTTCTTCCGGGCTCCTCCGCTAAGATACCGCAAGGCCACGTCATAGTGATACGACGCCTGATTCCGAAAGGTTTCCGCAACCACAACCGGCAACCCCGGCCGACTGGAACGAACCATCCAGTAGTGTCCGACCGACTCGTGAACCGCGGCATCCGGCCCCGCCAGACGGGCGGCCTGCCCCATGCACCGGTCGGAACGAGAAAAAACCCCGTATTTTTCTAGTAATGCAGTGTAATTATGAGTCAAGTTTGCATACTCCCATCCCAAAGTCAAGTAAAAATATTTGTTTACCGGATGGAGCCAGACAGCCTTCTCGAGTTCGGAAAGGCCTTGTAATCTTAATTCTTTTCTCCCCGGATCGGAAGGTGCCATTTCCTCAGATTCCCGGATCAGGGCACTTCCCAGCCGGTGCCGGTATTCCGCGTTTCCGGGATCCCGGTCCACCGCAATTCGGATGCGGGAAACCGGAATATCGGGCGGGGTGATCATGGTCGAATTGGGCATGGTCGGCACCTGGAATTCGGCCGCAGCATGCCGGAAGGCCGTGGAAAGGACCAGGAAGGCGACCAAAATCATCACACCTGCCGCCACTCCCCCCGCACCCCGCAAAAACAGTCTGAGTGTCCGGTCCGATGGAAAAACACCAGGCCTCCGGTGTGACCCTGCCGCGGCGTATCCGATGGCCGCCACGGCGGAAAGCAAAAGGAAATTGGCCGGAATGTGGAGGTTGAAATCCGACCCCGAATGTACGGCGGCAGTGGCCAAAGCCCCCATCGGAAGGGCTCCCATGCAAAGCGGCCACGTGGAGCTTCGCTTGCGCCACCGGCGGCCCAGGTCCCACAGAAACCCGGCGACACCTGAGGCCAACACGACCAATCCCAAAACCCCCGCCTCGGCCGTCCATTCCGCCCAGTCGTTATGGGCGTGATCGATCCATACCCCTTTGTCCTCCGCCGCCTGGTACGGGGCATATGCCGAAGAAAAGTTCCCGGCGCCGACGCCGAAAAGGGGATAGTCCCGGATCAGGGGTACCGCGTGCCGTACGTATCGGAATCGGTGTTCGAAATCCCGGTCCAGGTATTGAAACCGGTCCAGCACGTATTCCACCCCGATATGAAGCGCGAACCCGATGATGACCAGCACCAGAGATCCGATGACGCCCGATCTCCGGCTGCGGCCCTGCCGGGCACGAAACAGAATTAGCATCACCAAGAGGCCGACGGACGCCGCGATGATGCCGCCGCGGGAGGCGGAGAGGATCAGCCCGATGCCGCAAACCGCACCCAGAAAGAGGATCAGGATCCGTTTTTCCAGGCGGTGGCCGCCTGAAAAATAGGACAGCACCCGGTCCACCCACCGCCGGGGCAGCCCGGATTGGCGAGGAGTGGATTCCGGCCGGATGCGTTTGGCCGCAGCCAGGCAAGCGGAAAGCATCACCCCCAACGTCATCAGAAAGGCGAAGTGGTTCCGGTTGATGTAAGTCCCGCTGACACTGTGGGCCACCGCGGGCCGCCGGTGCCAGAGGATCATGTGATCGCCGGCATAGGTCTGATAAATCCCGTAGACCGACAAGGCGGCCATCATGACCACCAGAACCACCACCGACGTCTCGATCCGCTTGCGGGTGGACAACACTTGGATCAGCCCGAAAAAGAGCATGCCGTATGTCGCAAAGCGCACCAGCGCCTGCCGAGTGGCAAAAGGGTATAGGGACAGGGTCATCCAGCCTTGGTACCCGGTGATATCCCGGGCCGTCTGGTGCATCCGGAAGGCGTTGGGGGACAGCCACTCCGCCACTTCGGGAGGCAGAGGTATCATCTGAACCACCAGCACGGCCGCCCCGGCCACCCATCCGAACAGGGCCCATCCGGCCGGCAGGTCGATGACCCACCGGTCCCCTGCACGATGCACCCGGCTGATCACCACGAGGATGGTCGCAGCCGCAACCCCGCTGATCATCAGCGTATAGGCGTAGGTATGGACCGCCCCGAACAGGATGGGGCTGATGACCAGGATGGCCAGATACAGGGTCAGTGCGGTGATTTGGAGAAATTGATTCACGGATTGCGATCAGCTGTTAGGTTAACCGCCATAGTTATCATTCACAGAAACCACAGATTTTCAAAGATTGCAACCGGTTTGGAGGTCCCTCTTGGTTATTACCCACCGATTGCTTCCCTGCGATACGACTTCCCGCCCTTTTTATTATCCACAGAAACCACAGATTAATGGGGATTATGCTTCCAGCTGAAAGCTGGGGATAAAAGAAAATGAAAAAGGAATGAATGGATTGGATAGTGTAGGGGGTTGTTAATATTTCCACAGAAACTTCTGATTTTGTTAATTGGCCTGATGTTTTTGGGGATTATCCACAGATTACACAGA
>CAZTKB010000395.1:0-2696 GCA_964614125.1 uncultured Desulfobacterales bacterium
GTCACCGACAGACGGCAGGCCACCCCGGCGTCATGGACGCTGAATCAGATCAATGTACAGATCCAGAAACTCAGCACAGTGGAGGGAGAAAATGGGTCCATGACCCTTCAGGCCACAACTTCGGAAGGAGAAACCCTCGACTGGGAAGGCGACCTCACGCTGACTCCCCTGCAGTCCCACGGCCAGATCCACCTGAAAGGAATCCGGATCGCTTCCATATGGAAATACCTGAAAGACCGGATTCATCTGGAAAAACCGGAAGGAACGCTGGATATCCAGACCGGGTACCGGTTCGATACGAAAACAACCCCGGCTTCCGTGGGGCTTGCAAATTTTCAGGCAGAGATCCGGGAGGCTTCTCTCACCCAGACAGGATCTGAGGTGCCTTTTTTCCGGATAAACCGTTTCGGCATCGACTCCGCTCAACTCGACCTGGCATCCCGCGCGCTCGACATCAGAAAAATTCTGCTGGATGGAGCCAGTTTCGCCATCAGCATAGATGAAAACGGCCGCAGCAACCTGGAAAAAATTTTTCCAACCGCCCCCCCACCGGAGGGACATCAGCCGAAACCGGAAGCACCACCAACCGAACCACCCCCCGCCACCCCGGAGGACCGCCCGTGGACGGTAACCGCCCATGCCGTGGAAATCACCCACACGGCATGTGAGATAACGGATCTAAGCCGTATGGAACCGCTGACTGCCGGAATTTCCGGTATCACGGTCCGTTCCCAGGCAACTGTCGAAGCGGGTTTGCGACCATGGGTATCCGTACAGGACCTTACCATCGAACTGGAAGGAATACATGGAGGGGTTCCAGGCGCTTCCCGGCCGTTCATGGCGGCCGGAAAACTGATGGTTACCGGAGGAGAATTTCATTCGGGCCACCGAGCTCTTACGATCGCGCGTGTTGGTTTGCAGGATGGCCACATCGATATCGGTCGCAATGCGGATGGAAGCCTCAACTGGGAACGATTGCTGGCTCAAAAACCCGGAGGGCCGGTTCCCCCTAAACCGGCTCCCGACGTCGACCCGCCGCCCCCCTGGCAATTCCGGGTTCAACAGGTTGAAGTGGACAGATTCCAGTCGGAAATCACCGACCAGATGGCGGCAGGCGACAGACCGCTACTCCGCGTTCAGGATCTCAGCCTTGCGGTATCCGATATCGACGGACCATCGCCCATGACCATCCGGGCCGGGTTTGCGCTGGAACCAGGCGGCAAGGTGTCCGTAGAAGGGCAAGTTCATCCGGCTGCTCCATCGGCAGAAGCTCGTGTGGACCTGTCAAATGTGGATATCACCCCTATTCAACCCTATCTGGAACCGTTTACCACCCTGGCGATCCAATCCGCTATGGTTTCCGCCAAAGGGGTCATTCACTATGAACCACCGGGAAAATCTCCCCGAATTTCCTATGCGGGAAATCTGGGCATCGCCAATCTTCGCCTGAACCAGCCGGGTTCTTTGGAAACGTTTCTGGGCTGGAATTCCCTGACCATCCCACAGTTGCAACTGGCTCTGGACCCGGAAAAACTGGATATTAACGAAATTCGGCTGATCGAACCAACCGGGCAGCTGGTCATTGCCGAAGACGGTACCCTGAACTGGTCCCGGATCATGCGGAAACCAACCGTCAGCCAAGGTTCTGAATCCTCCCCTCCAGAGGCGGCTCCAACTCCCCCTCCCGCCGACGCCCCTTCGGAGCCCTTTTCCTTTCGTATCGGAAAGATCACGCTCGAAAAAGGGCACATGTTATTCGCGGATCAGAGCCTGAAACCGGCTTTTTCCACCCGGATCCATGACCTGAGGGGATCCGTGGGAAAACTCTCCTCCCAAAAAAATTCCCTGTCTGAAATCCGGTTGGATGGACAGGTGGATGAATACGGCATGGCACATATTTCCGGCGCACTGGCTGTCAACAACATTGCCCATTCGACGGACATCCGCGTCAAATTCCGCAATGTGGAGATGGCCGGGATCAGCCCCTATTCCGGCAAATTCGCCGGCCGGCGGATCGAATCCGGCAAAATTTCGGCAGACCTCACCTATCAGATCCAGACCAACAAGCTGGTCGGAGACAACCAGATCATCGTGGACAATCTGACCCTGGGAGAAAGAGTGGACAGCCCGGACGCGGTCAACCTGCCGCTGGATCTGGCAATCGCCCTGTTGTCGGATGCAGACGGCCGGATGGATCTCGGACTACCTGTCAGCGGCGAATTGACCGATCCCCAGTTCCGGATCGGTCCGGTTATCTGGAAAGCTTTTGTGAACCTGATTACCCGGGTGGTCACCGCCCCGTTTCGGGCACTGGGATCCCTGTTGGGAGATGGAGCCGATGAATTTGAAGCGGTGGAATTCGAACCCGGGAAATGGGATCTTCTTCCACCGGAAAGAGAAAAGCTGAAAAAGATTTCCGAGGCCCTGCAAAAACGGCCCCGGTTGCAACTGGTGGTGCAGGGACAATACAGTCCGGACATCGATGGTCTGGTGCTGAAACAAATGCGGGTCACCCGTTTGGTACAACACGAAACGGGCGAACAAAAACAGCCGGTTTCCCCAACGGAATGGGAGCCTATGGATTTCGGTGATGCCCGGATTCAACAGGCGTTACAAGTTCTGTTTGAAAAAAAGTTTGGTTCCCCATCGCTGGAAGAACTGGAAAAACGACTAAAGCAGGCGGCAATCAAAAACCG
>CAZTKB010000396.1:0-2675 GCA_964614125.1 uncultured Desulfobacterales bacterium
CGGGACGGCGGGCCAATCAGCCGTTTGCCTGCCTGAACCGCTTTTATTCCCCCCCCACCCTGACCCTCCCCCACCAGGGGGGAGGGAAAAATTGGAGGTCCTGCTCCTCCCCCACCCTGACCCTCCCCCAACACCATGGGCGTATGTGTGGGTTGTTGTCAGCACCAGTGGGCAGGGAACAAATTGTGAGCCTGAGCTGTCCCCCGCAAGGTGAAGGAAAAAAATTGTTCGACCTGGCCCAGCCCGCGAAGAGGGATGATCTCCCAGCCTTTTCGCCGGAAAGCCTGAACGGGGGACCTATTCCGCCCCGGAACGGCGGGCAACTTCGCCGTTTGCCATCCTTTCCGATCCGTCGGCTTTCTGTGTGGTTTTTCACCCCTCCATCTTATCTCCGATGTAGAAATGCCTTTCCATCATTCGATGGTACGGAGTCCAGGCTTCTCCAGGCCCGGAAGCCGCAATGGCTTCCCGAACCGCCGCGATTTTGGAATCCATTTCATCCACATAGTTCAGCAGCAATGCCTCCAAGGTTCTGGGCTCCTCCGGCGAACCAAATTCTTTTTTCCCGTGATGGCTGACGATCAGATGCCTTAACAGCATCACCTCTTCCTCGGGCACCGATCCGATATGCCCCAGTTTTTTATCCAACATCCGCAAACCGATCACAATGTGACTGAGAAGCCTTCCCTCGGAGGTGTAGTCGATACCTGTCCGATAATCCAGTTCATGAATTTTGCCGATATCATGCAAAACAGCACCGGCCAGTAGCAAGTCCCTCCGAATCCCGGCATAATGAGCGGCGGTTTTTTCCGCCAGAACCGCGACCGACAAGGTGTGCTCCAACAAACCACCCAAATAGGCGTGATGCATCCGCTTCGCAGCCGGAGCCGTGATAAATCCCCGGACAAACTCAGCGTCTTTCCAGAATTCCTCCAACAGTTCCTGGAGCCACCCTTTCTGGACACTGCGGGTCAAGTTCTGCAGACGATCCAGCATGGATGGCACGTTTTTATCCGTCGACGGTAGAAAGGCCGCCGCATCCACATCCCCTTCCGGACATTTGGACAAACTTTTCACCGTGATCTGAAGAAGGCCCTGGTATTCGGATGCCGCTCCCCGGATCTGAACAAAATCGCCGGATGAAAAGTGTGGAATCGCCTCGTCCACATGGTCCCACATTACCGCCTTTACCTCTCCGGTCTTATCGCCGAGCGTCAGCCGAAGGTAGGGCGAACCATCCCGTTTTTGCAGAATGGTTTTTTCCGAAGCCAAAAAGATGTCCTCCACCACATCTCCGGCCTGAATCTGTTGAACGAACTGTTGTTTTCGGTGCACTAATCCTCCCCGCCGCAAAGATGAAACAGCCCGGAATGTTTCACCTGGTGTATGGCTTGATAGTCGGTCATGTCGCACGTCATCGGTGTGATGGAAATGCAGTGTTTCTCCAGTGCGTATCCATCCATATCCTCTGCCATATCACTGCGCATGCCGGATACTTTCTGCCAGTAATAGGTCCGATTTCGGGGGTCCACCCGTTTTTCGAATCCATCGATGACGGAAAAGGTTCCCTGCCTGGTAATCCGAACCCCCCGAATCCGGGAAAACGGGACGGAAGGCACGTTAATATTAAAAAAGGTTCCGGAAACGGTCTCGCTCCGAACAACTTTTTCCGCCAACTTGTCCATAAATTCCGCGATCTCGGAATATGCAATGTTTTCAGAATAATCCACAGAAACCGCGACCGCTCTCAACCGGTACAGGGTGGCCTCCCGGGCGGCGGCAACCGTTCCGGAATAATGGGCATTGATTCCGATGTTGGCGCCGGGATTGATTCCGGAAATCACGAGATCCGGCGGTTCGCTCATTAACTCCAGAACTCCCAGCTTGATGCAGTCGGCGGGTGTACCGTTCACGGAATAGCATCTCCCCCCAGGCCCCATCCGCACTCGTTTGGTCCGAAGCGGCTCATGAAGCGTGATTCCATGTCCGACGGCACTCCTCTCCCGATCCGGAGCAATGACGGTAACGGAATGTTTTCTCGTCATTTGCCGATACAAAGCCGTGAGGCCTTCTGAAAAAATACCATCATCGTTGGTCAATAGTATATGCATGCCGAATCCTGTGGAAAACAACCATGTTTCGGAGGTGTTGGTCTAGGTTCCGTTATTGTCGGGAAGGGACCCTGTTTTGAATCCCCTTGCCCTTCTTATACCATGACTTGGCGGTCCGGATACAACCAAATTCTCCCGCTTTCGAAAAGTCTAGAGCATGATCTACCTGTCACATTCGGAAAACACGGTAGGCGAGATGAGAAGAACGGCAACAAAATCTTGACTTTTTTCCGTGAGTAGGCTTTATTAGCCGGAAATTCCTCAAATTGTCCGGTGTACCGCAACAAACGCCTGGTCGTGCCTAGCCGGATGAAAAATATTCAGGAAAGCAGGCTGAAATCTTTTTGACCTGTTATATCCACCGATTACTTTCAGCAAATGGAACATAGCCTCCATGCCGAACCATTCAAGCGATTGGACCAGACTTTTCCTTCCGCCCGTGATTTGTTGGGTCATTCTGCTGATCGGACTCGTTCCCCCCGGATTGGCCTTTACGGACTCCACAGGGAAAATCCTGAAAGACGACCCCAACAAACCCTGGCATATCGCCGCCGATGAACTGAC
>CAZTKB010000397.1:0-2636 GCA_964614125.1 uncultured Desulfobacterales bacterium
GTCGATCCGAAACCCATCGTTGTGACATGTGGCATGAGATTTATCCGAAAAAATCGACCACATCCAACCCCTTCTGTTGGATCAGGCGTTCCAGGATACATTTGAGACGAGCCAGGCTGCCGGTTACGGGACGGGAATATTGTTTCCGAAGTGAGGCGCTTTTCTTTTGGATTTGTTCCTCTGAAACCGCCCCATATCGTACAGCGATTTCCTGATACGTTTTTCCCGCCATCACGTCTTGAATCAAACCCGCGTCATCCGGACGGATTTCCGAAAGAATGTCCAAGGCGGTATACAACAATTCAGCATCGATTCGGTTACACAGGGTTTCATCGAAGGTTTCCACACAATCTTTCGGTTCGTACTCTGGTTTTTCACTACCATCTTCATTCTGGGATGGGCTTTCCAAAGGGGAAACCAACTTTTGGTATCTGCTTTGTTTCCGAAAGGCATCAATAATCCGAAAATATAGCCTCCTGATCAGATAAGTCCGCAATTGAATCTGATTTTGTGCCTTATATCCACAGATATCGTTGCCATTCAATAGCCCGGCCCAGAATTCCTGGAGAATTTCTTTTGCCATCTCGGAATCCGTGACTCTACGGGCAGTGTATCTTTCCAAAACCGGATGATATTTCTCATACAGACAGGCCATGGCTTCCGGCCGACCTTCCCGGATTTCCCGGCAAACAAAGGCAGCCAGTTCCAGATCCTTATCCAGATTCTTTTGCCCATGATCTTCCGCTTTTCGCATAGATCACCCTTCGGTAGTGGGGGAAAGTCAACGTCGCATTTCCCCGGGATAGGACTCGATATCCCGATCGATTAACTGAATATTACAGCTATTTTTCAGCTACCATTCCCAATCTGTTTTGTCAACATTCTCGGATACATTAAAAGATTTCGCCAATGCATACATTACAATTTCAGCATCCTCCAGCCAGGACCCTCCCGTTCCCCATTCCCGCACAGGGAGGGATGCATCCGGAGGTCTACGACAAGCCCATCAGATAACAGTTTGTCAATCCATATTGTCCGGGATGGCAGGGACCCTTTAAAAAGTTGTCACATTTTTATCCGATCACGCGACTGCATTATCAGATGGTCCGGATTTTATTGCCATCGCCCCAATCGACTGAAAGATCAGGACTTCTGGATTTCAGTTTCAGTATTTTTTCTTTTTAACAAGGAGAAACCGATGAGCAATACTTCAGCCGCCACAAAAATTGTTCCAAACCAGCCTGAATCGGCAAACGAAAACCATTGGGTCGAAGATGAATTTCTGGGCCTGGGTGACCTGAGCATGGTCCGGAAAGAAATCTTTCACAATCAATCCCACCAGATTGCATCCGAAATCGAAGAATACATGCGGGACAACCGGTGGGAGGACATTTTATCCCTCTTTTATCCGGTGGAAACCAAACTGCCGGATCTGGCTGCCGCCGGGATGGACCTGGAAGTCCGCTACAAATTGGGATTTGCCCTGGGACAAGTCAAAAAATTCGATGAGGCCATTTCCGAATTAACGATTTGCGTTCAGCGTGATCCGGAGAATTTCCATTATCACGGTTCCCTGGCCTACACGGCCTACAATTCGCTATATGCCGCCAAAAATCGGGAAATCACTCTGACCGGGAACATGAAAAGCCAGCGGATGGAACTGGCTCACCGGCATTTTCAAAAAGCGCAGTTGCTTCGCCCCGATGGTGTTTCCAATTTTTACCGGGAAGGAATGCTTTATAAACAGTTGGAAAACAAAACCGAAAAGGCCCTCCCACTTTTTAAAACGGCTGTCAGAAATTGGGAATCCCTGGATGAAGGACAACAAAAAGAGCGCCACCAGGAACGGAAAAACTACATCAAATCGCTCTACCAGTTGGCGGGAATTCTCGTCCAAGCCGGTAATCCCAGGGAGTCTCTCCGGCTGATCCAGTTGTGTCTGTCAGAAGACGAACAGACCAATTATCTGTCGATTCTTTTCAAATATTTTGCACTGGGCAAAGTGAATTTTCATCTGAATCAACTCCCGGAAGCTCGGGATGCCCTGATCTTTGCCGCAAAATGCACCAACGAGATCAACGGGGATTTTGTCTATGAGTTGCTCGCCAGAACCTATCTGGCCATGGAAAACCCGACAAAGGCATGGGAAATCATTGACAGGGTTCCATTGAAAGTCAGGCGGGCCTACTACAGATGGACGGAAGCGGATATCCTGTGCACCATGAAGGAATTCAACCGGGCGAGATCCGTGCTGCTCCAGACATTAGAGCGGGACAAGCGAAGCTGCCATAAGACGCTGATTCGGTTGGTCCGCATCGAATATCTGCGGGGAAATTATCAACAAGCGTTTGATTATGCCACAAAAGCGGTTCAGTTTTTCATGGAGAATTGGGGAAAACCTCTGGATGACGGTTTATTCTGGCAGGCTGTTTGTCAGTTACGTCTGGGAACCAAACAAGAAGCACTCCGTCTGGCAAACGAACTGAAATTACTGAATCCCAGGTATGAAAAGCTGGACAAGCTGTTCCAGGCATTGAAAAAATAATGAGGTTGGGCTCAATTCATCCAGAATAGGGTTCCGAGTTGACCCAACCCGCTTCCGGAGAAAGTTGTATGAACACACCACATATATTATC
>CAZTKB010000398.1:0-2626 GCA_964614125.1 uncultured Desulfobacterales bacterium
CTTTCTCTGGGAAAAGAACTCGGATGCGGCACTCGCAGACGGATCGGACAGGGGGTGTATTCACCTGAAATGGACCGAGACAACTGACTGGTTTGGATGAACCGACCCGGCTGCTGTCGCTGTCCGATCCGGCGAGTGCGGCATCCTCAGACAGGCTTTTCCTGCAAGAAAGGCGGAATAGGTCCCCCGTTCCGGCTTTCCGGCGGAAAGGCCGGTAATTCATTCTTCTTTCGGAGGATGGCCAGGGCTAATCATTTTCCCCCCTCCTCTCTGGTGTACTGGGCCAGGAAAACAATTTTTTACCTCCCCCCGAGAGGGAGAGAGACAGGACTACCAGTTTTTCCCCTCCCCCCTGGTGGGGGAGGGTCAGGGTGGGGGGAGTTAAGGCGGGTCAGGCCACTCCTGCTCCGGCTTTCCGGAATAAAATGCTGCAGCAAATCAGGATTCTTAACTAATGTTTGGGCCATCGCGCCCGCATGGAACCCCTTTGTTTAATGTGCCCCTGATTCAAAACGGCGGTTTCAATTATTCCGACGTGAAAACAGTTCTCCCTTGATAAATCGGTTCAGTCTGGTACAAATATCCCCACACAAAAGTGTTGGGTCGCGGGTTTGCACCGCCGGGCAAACAATCTATCATTGCGGTGATCTGAACCTGCGGCAAATTGTAACCCTGAATTCATGGAACCGACGAAATGTCACGGGAAAAACTGAGAAATCTGATTATCGAACGGTCGTTCCGGAAAACCGATACTCCCTCCATACCGCTCTCGTCCGGAAAAATGAGTTGCTTTTATTTCAACATGAAAATGGTCACCCATTATTCCGCCGGGATGGTGATGATTGGTGAGGCGGTCTACGAAAAGATTGTGGAACTTGGGCTTTCTCCGAAAGCGGTCGGCGGATTGACCATGGGTGCGGATCCGGTCGCGGTGTCGACGGCCTATACCTCGTTTCTGAAGGGGAACCCGATCGATTCCTTCAGTGTTCGGAAGGAACCGAAAAAACATGGCATGAAGCTTCAGGTCGAGGGCAATGTGGGGCCAGGAGATGCAGTGGTTATTCTGGAGGATGTGGTCACAACCGGGGCATCCACGATTCAGGCCATTCGGGTCGCCCGGGAACATGATTTAAATATCCTGGCCGCCATCACGCTGGTTGACCGGTGTGAGGAAAACGGCCGACAGAACATCGAGGACACCGGCGTCCGATTGCATTCCATTTTCACGGTCCATGATTTCATGTGATTCGGGTTCGGAATCGGCTTTCCATGATCCATGTTTTGCATATCGGAAAATTCCTGCCGCCGGTGGCCGGGGGGATGGAAAATTTCCTGGGAGATTTGCTCCCGGCCCTGGAACGCGCGGGTGTTCAGACAGCCGCTCTTGTTCATCGTCCTGGGAGGGAATCCACTTCGGATACGCAATATTCCCGGTTCCGGGCTTTTTATGCGCCGTGCCATGGAACCTTGATGTATGCGCCGATCAGTCCCTTATTTCCGGTGGTGTTGCGCCGGGCTTTGCGGCGTTTTCGTCCGGATATCCTGCATGTCCATGTGCCCAATACGTCCGCCTTCTGGGGATTGCTGCTTCCGGAAGCCTTGAGGCTGCCTTGGGTTGTGCACTGGCATTCGGATGTCGTCCCATCGGATATCGATCGCAGAATGGCCATGGCCTATCCGCTGTACCGCCCTCTGGAGAACCGGTTGCTTGGCCAGGCCCGGCGAATAGTGCCCACCTCCGAGCCCTATCGGAACAGCAGCCATGCACTGACAGGCTTTCGGGAAAAATGCCGGGTTATTCCCTTGGGGATCGATCCGACCAGGCTGGCGGCTCCCAGCTCTGTCATGCGAAAATGGGCGGAAACCATGTGGGGCCGGCCAGATAATCGGATTCTGGCCATCGGCAGGCTGACGTACTACAAAGGGCATGAGGTTTTGTTGGAGGCCGTTCGATCTTTGCCGGACTCCCGGTTGATTCTGGTCGGCAGCGGAAACCGGAAGGCCGTTTTGAAAAATCGGATCGACCGGGACGCCCTGGCCGACCGGGTTTATCTGGCTGGGTCTTTGGCGGACTCCGAGGTGCAGGCGCTTCTGGCGACTTGCGACTGCCTGTGCCTGCCTTCGACCGAACGTACGGAGGCGTTCGGCCTGGTTCTGTTGGAAGCGATGCGATACGGAAAACCGGTGATTGCCAGTGATATCATTGGATCCGGAATCGGATGGGTGGTACAGGATGGAGAAACCGGATTTCTGACCCCCCCGGGGGATGCCGGTTCCCTGGCTCGAAATTTGCGTCGGCTGCTCGGAGATCCGCAGCGACTTAGGGACATGGGAACTGCCGCCTACACCCGATTCTCTCGAATTTTCTGTATCGATCGTGTCGCCCGGGAAATCCTTGCCGTGTATCGGGAGATCTGCTGGAATAAAATAGATTTGGGGGATTGGTAAAGATCTCACTTCCGGCTTTCCGGGTTGGCAAACGGGGATGTTGCCCGCCGTCCCGGGGCGACCTATCCCGCTTTACGGTCGGCGGCTCATCCTCTCCTCCATTGCGGGCGGGGCCAGGGCTATCCATTTTTCCCCTCCCCCCGTGTGGACTGGGGAATGCCTGTCAATTTTTCCCCTC
>CAZTKB010000399.1:0-2621 GCA_964614125.1 uncultured Desulfobacterales bacterium
CTTTCAGCCCTGGAATGGAAATATCCGGAACCAATCGGGTCATCGCATGGTTTACCCCGATCCGCCCGGCCATCACCCAACTAAATCCCGGGGAGGCGCTCCCAGGAAGCGCTTCGTTTCAGCTCCATGTCGCGGGTGATAACTTTTTGCCGGAATCCATCCTACGCTGGAATGGCTCAGATCGCCTAACGAACTTCATTTCCACAAACGAACTTACGGCGGAAATCCCCGGGGGTGACATCCGAAAAGCCGGGACTGCCGCAATTACCGTGGCCAATGTACTCAGCGGTGTAACCAGTGAATCCGACCCGTGGGTATTCACTATCCGGGAAAATCCGTTTCAACCCGTAATCAGCCAGCTAAACCCACCCGGAGCCACCGAAGGAAGTCCGGCATTTTCTCTGCTGGTTTCGGGGTATGCATTCACACCAGACTCCCTTGTCCGCTGGAACGACTCCGATCGTCCCACATCGTTTATCTCCGCGAACGAGCTTTCCGCCGAAATTCCGGCCCCAGACATCTTTTCTTCTGGGACCGCCCGGATATCCGTTCGCACCGTCTCCAACGGCACCACCTATGATTCCGAGGAAGTAGAATTTATCATCTACGAAAAACCTCCTCTGCCGGAAATCCTTCAATTGACACCCGCGGAAACCATCGAGGGGGGGCCGGCATTTATTCTCCATGTTATCGGGAATGGATTTGTCTCCCATTCCACGATCCGGTGGAATCATTTGGATCGCCCGACAACTTATATATCTGACACCGAGCTTTCCACAGAAATTTCGGGAGAGGATATCGCCAAATCCGGGAAATCCGAAATAACAGTAGTCAATCGAAGCCTGGAAAACAAAGAATTTACATCGAACTCTTTTCCATTTATAATTTACACGAAAGAAAAAATTGTTGAAACCATACCCACCCTCACCGAATGGGGGATGATCCTGTTTTTTTGTGTTTCACTTCTTTTGGCGGTTCGACGTCTGAAAGTCTATCAATGATTTTTTGAGAAAACCACCATATTTGAAGAGTGATCGGATGATGGATCTGACTTTCCGTAAATTTGCCGATATGGGGCGCTACGCGGACGACCATTTGCTGGTTGACGACCTGAAAAAAGTCCAACGGAAACATGGCACACGGTCCGTGAAAAAGCCGGACCAACGGACAGTCAATCAACGTCTGCTAAGGACCATGCGAGAAGAGGGTTTCGATCATGAAATCATCCGCTACAGCATCGGCTTTGATAGTCTGGAGAAAAACTGGGATCGCAGGCTGGATGATTTTGAAAAAGGAAAAATCAGGCTCACGCGCAGGCGGATGAAAATCATTGATAATCGATCCGAAATCCTGACCAGACGGAATCGGGAACATAACCATACCTTGATTTCCAACCTGGATCTCCAGCTCCTTTTGCTCAATTCCTGGAATCAATGGGACAATCTCTCTGCGGATCTCCAGGATTTGATCTCCCGACGAGTCCGAAACAACCTCATTGCCATGGGTCAATCCGGAAGGCATAAATTGTACGATAACGACGTACGCGCTGCTATCGATTGGGAAAAGGGACAGTTTGAGCTATTCCAAAAATACAGATCGGAAGCAACCGCCAATCGATTCCTGATTCAATACCCGGAAAAACTGTCAACTCCCGAAGCAGAAAAAGCGGCCATAGCCATCCGCGACCAAATTTTTCAAACCTATCAAAAAGGAGAAATTATTTCAGAAACACTGACCAAAACACTGGTCGGATCCGTCATTAGGCCTATCCTGGATCAAAAGAAAGCCGAGCGAATTTCCGAGCTTCAGGAGCAGGTGACGGAAAGCGCCTTGATCCGGTTTTCTCTGGAGTATATTGACCGGCAATTCCCCCTGAAAGGTTTATCCATCTCCGCCCTTGTGGAGAAAATTCGTTCTGCCATTGATTCCGAATACCGTCATCGGGATGAATTGACTCCGGACGACCTGGACACGATAATGGAAACCCACATTCGAAACTATTTACAGTCTATCCAAGACACCCTGGCCGAAAAACAGCGTGATTATGCCGAGATTCACCAAAAGAAGATGCTGGCAACCGACTTCCGGATCAATATTTCCACCATACTGAAAAACCATTGCCAAAAGTTTTTTGAAGATTGTTTCGGGAAGGATTATTTCGATCTACTGATTCGGATTTTCGTCGAGGATGCCGGTGCGTACTCCTTTCATACCCAGAACCAGCTTTCGGCCCTTGTCTCCCTGGCGACAGCATGTTTTTTGTTTGCGGCGACCGGGCGGGTACCCGGGGCCAAAACCATCGAGCGACATCTTCTGGATCAGATGGTGAAAGACATTCATGCCAATTTCGATCAGTATAACCGAAATCCAGGTCGAAGCGCAGAGGCGCCTCGGTTGGATACCCAGGATCTGATTCATCAGGCCGTTCAACTTGCCGGTGCATTGGCTCAAGCCCAACATTTTTACCTAAGCCCGGTTCTGGAAGACCTGGGTCAGAAACTGGCGGACCAGGTTCCCGTGCCGCGTGATCCCAAACGGAGGATGTGAACGCGGACCGACAGCCGGGGATTACCGGATCTGAAAAATCCGATGGGTATCGGGATCCAAAACCGGGGTCGGGC
>CAZTKB010000400.1:0-2617 GCA_964614125.1 uncultured Desulfobacterales bacterium
CCCTGCCACAACGTGCCACACGAGCACCAGACCGACGGGCAACAGCATCGACACCCAGAAGCTGCTCCAAAAACTTCTGAAACGGATCATTCCAACCACTTTGGCACCCCCCGATGATCCGGCAACGAGCAGAAGAATGGCTTATAATCACTGTTTGAGAGCGAAACGGAGATCGAATAACAGCGGCTGCACATCTTTCACATGTTTTCCCTTCAAAGGTCCTGACAACTTATCCATCTGGTTTAAAATATCGAGATACAGATCGACACCCTGGAGCCAGGTTTCGGTGGGGGTCGTGGTATAAACGATAGAGGACATCGTCACGGCTTCCGGCGGAGTACCCATCCAATCGGCGGTTATCTGGGCCACATCCTGTTTATGGGTATTGGCCCACTCGGAACTGACGGTCAATAATCGAACCAGGTTGTCCACAATCTCCCGGCGGTTGTCGATAAGTTCCTGGCGGACTCCCAGCACACAACACGGAAAATTATGCCATTTGCCCGCAGGAGGTAAGTCTCTCAGATCCAGCGCGATAATCCCGGTTTTTTTGACTTCTGCGATTTCCGGAAACGGAGCCGGCCCCACCCATGCATCCACTTGTTTTCCGGTCATTGCGGGTATCAGATTCGAGGTCGTTTTCAGATCTACCAGCAAAACCTGCGCAGTGGGATCCATCGGGTCATTGGTCACCTTCAGTCCGGCCTGTCGCAGCCCGCTTTCGATAACGATGCGGGGCGCACTGTCCGGAGAGTGGTATCCGATTTTGACAGGTGTCTTCGATTCCTGGATAAACTTGAGAACCGCATCCCACCCTTTGACACCACTGCCCACCGGAAACACCAACCCCATGCCTTCTACATGCGTGGGACAAAGTACTTTTACCGGAGTACCCTTATCCACACCCGCCATAAAGGCGGTTATTGAGGCCAGCGCGGCATCCAGCCGGTTCTGTGCAAACATCGTAGTGGTCTCCGATCCGCTTTTCACTACAATGGTTTCCAGTACCGCCCTCGGCTGATTCCGGACAACCAGTTCATACTTCTCTTTCGGTACGATCGGTTTCAGATACACACCCTTTTCCTGAAACTGTGCTTCTCTGGCCATCGCCACAATCAAGGGAGTGTGGTGGGTTGTGTAAATATATCCCATGGAAATTTTCGGCAGATCCTGGGCAGAAAGCGGCCCTGCCATTCCTGTCAGCCATATCGCCGTAATGATCACAACAACTACTGATCTAGAAACCCGACAGGCATCCAAAACACCATGTTTCATGACTCCTCCTTGATTGTTTTCGGGGGGTTGATTCGAAAAGTACATACTTCTCATTCTCACGAGAGGGGTTTGTTTCCCCGGCAAGGGGAAACCATTTTTTTATAGCCCCAGAACCTCTCTTTGAGAATCATTGATTACCCAGCCAAATACAAACCGACCAAGTATTGAAAAATGTAAATTTATCCCATGCAGAAATAGAATATGTCAAATTCAAAAAATTTATATTGATCACCTGTCTATGATAATTTTTCATATGGTACGATCGGATTTGACAGCCTAGTTGATTCTCGGATACGGTTCGATCAAAAGGGAGTTTTTTCTTTCGGTTGAAACCAAACCATTTCAACCGGCACAGACTGGGGGCAATTCGGAACCCGGGTGTTCCGGGTTGAAACATAGTCCGTAAGTCTCATTTTTTGACAGGTGGTGTTTTGATTCAATTCGTTCATGTAAATCCCCGGATCGAAAAAAAATTGGAAATACTGCGCAAAAGCGGTAAAAAAGGAGCGATAGCCGCCCGGGAAGCTGAAAAAATCATCCAACAGCTCTATCGGCAAAGACGGTTTCCGGAATGCCTGCACAAAGCCTCTCGAAACGGAGAAATGCGGATGCGCCGGTGTGTAAAATACGATCTGGGTCATGGATATCGAATGGTGACCCTTCGCCGGAACGAAATCCTCCATGTCGCATTTGTGGGAACACATGATGAAAGCGACCGCTGGATCGCTCACAACAAACGCCTCCCCACGGATCTGCCCCGAACCCGATCCGGGCTGATGGCGGTGGAATCCGGTCCTTCCGAATCGATGGACCATTCGGGGCAAAATCATCCGGTGGATATCGAGGAAGATCCGGTCAGCCCCATCGACGATTCCACCCTGCGAATCGTTTTCAGTGGGCTGATCCGCAAAAGCTATATGGAAAAACCCCATGAAAGCCCGTTCTCGTCATGGGCCGACGAAATCGAATGGAACCCGTCCGAAAAAAACCATTGACTCCCAAGGGTTGGTTTGGCTATAAGGGACAAAATTTCGTGAAGAGCATCCAGTTATCGGAACACGGTTCAAGTCCGTGACGGTCCCACCGCTGTAACCGGAATATCCTTCGCCTCATCTGGTACAACCAGGTGGCCACTGGCCGATCGGCCGGGAAGGCGCGAAGGGAAGCTGCATCCGGAAGTCAGAAGACGGGCTGGGTGAACTGATTCAGGAACACGATGGTAAAGGTTCTGAATGAAGATATCCTATCTTCATCCAGAACCTTTTTTTTTGGCCCAAATCCTAGAAATTCAACAGGAGACTGCCATGAAACCCCAGATTGAAGCGGCCCGCGACGGCATCAT
>CAZTKB010000401.1:0-1177 GCA_964614125.1 uncultured Desulfobacterales bacterium
CCTCGTCGGCCGCGCGCAGGAGGATTCCCTGTTGACAGCGATTGTATGGCAGATCCGGTTCCCGCGGGTGCTGCTGGCAGCCCTGGTGGGTGCGGCGCTTTCAGCGGGCGGACTGGTCTTTCAGGCTCTGCTGCGGAATCCGTTGGCTGAGCCCTATATCCTGGGGATATCCGGCGGATCGGCGATCGGGGCGATCATTGGTATCATTTCCGGGTTTTCCCGGTTTCCCGGGGTAACCATCACGGCGTTCGCCGGCAGCATGTGCACCCTCATGCTCGTCATGGTCATGTCATCCGGCGAAAGTATCCTGAAAAAAGATTCCCTCCTTCTGGCCGGGGTCATGGTGAACGCCTTCTGTTCGGCGGTCATTATGTTCCTGGTGTCCCTGATTCAGGATTCGCGCCTGCACAATATCATTTTCTGGCTGATGGGGGACATGTCCATGATCGACCTGAAGCAGGCCGGGATCCTGTCATTCATCCTGATCCCCGGATTCCTTGTTCTGTTCTGCCTGTCGCACGCGATGAATGTGATTTTGATGGGACGGGAAATGGCGATCAGTATGGGGCTTCATCTGAAGGCCGTCATGCTCGCGCTGTTGGTGACCACGTCTTTCATGGTCAGTGCCACCGTATCCCATTGCGGCCTGATCGGGTTTGTGGGGCTGGTGATTCCCCATCTGCTGCGCATGGTGCTGGGGCCGGATCACCGGGTCCTGGTTCCGGCCTGCATCCTGGGAGGAGGGGCATACATGGTGATCTGCGATTTGCTGGCCCGGTCATTGCCCCACCAGGGAGAAATGCCGGTGGGCGTGATCACGGCCATGATCGGCGCCCCGCTGTTCATTCTGCTGCTGAAACGGACCCATCGATGACCGGCGCTGTTGAAATTTCGCATGTCAAGCTGGTGTACGGTACGAATCCGGTTCTTTCCGACGTTTCGTTTTCCGTGGAAAAAGGAGAATTTTTTATTATCATCGGCCCCAACGGATCCGGAAAAACCTCCCTCATCAAAACCCTTGCCGGGATTTTACCGGTTTCCGGGGGGGAGATCCGTATCCTGGAAACACCGATCCACAAATACGGGAAAAAGGCGTTGGCCCGAAAAGTGGCGCTGGTTCCTCAGACGGTTCCGGTGGATTTCCCGTTTACGGTCCGGGAAACGGTCCTGATGGGGA
>CAZTKB010000401.1:1187-2608 GCA_964614125.1 uncultured Desulfobacterales bacterium
TCCCCATCTGGGGCTTCTGGGAGTGGAAAGCCGGTCGGATATGGAACTGGTTTCCCGGGTCATGGAGTTCACCGGTATCGCCGAGTTTGCGGACCGTAAAATCGAAAATTTGAGCGGAGGGGAGCGGCAGCGGGTCTTTGTCGCCCGGGCCGTTTGCCAGTCCTCTGACATCATTCTGCTGGATGAGCCGACCGCGTCTCTGGACATGGCCCACCAGGCCAGGTTGATGGATCTGATGGAGGCGCTCAAGCGGGAGCATGGTACCACAATTGTCATGGTTTCCCATGATATCAACCTGGCCGCCCTGTACGCGGACCGGATTCTGCTGCTCAAGGACGGGCGAATTGTGGATCAGGGACGTCCGTCGGATGTTTTGACCTACGAAACGCTGGAAACCGTGTACGGATGCACCCTTCTGGTGGATACCAGCCCCCTGGGAGATTACCCGCGGGTGACCCTGGTTCCGGGTAAATTCAACCCGAACCTGGGTAAACGATCCGAACCGTAACTGTTTTCAGCGGCTTTCCTGATGTCGCGCGTCCGCCCGTGTGTTCAAAACGTTCGTCCCGGTCTTTCATATGGGTCTGGCGCTTCTTTGGAGGACGGCAGAGACGGAGGGAATTCACAAAATGTTATTGACTTTCCGGACCCACTTTCATACAAATTACCCGATTCAGGCGCTCTTCGGAGCTTAAAAGGGAACCCTGTGCAATTCAGGGACGAGCCCGTCGCTGTAACCTTCGCCCCGCCTTGTCCTATGTGAAAGCGGTGGGGAACCCGATCGGCCGTTGTGTGTCACTGTCTCCATCCGGAGATGGGAAGGCCGCCGAGAGGGCGGAGGAAGTCAGAAGACCTGCCGGAAACCCGAATGGCAACTTCGTGGACATGGTTTGCCAATAAATCTCGCGGATAAAACAGGGAAATCCCCGGATTGAAAATTTTTTCGGTCCGGGGATTTTTTTCTCCGGACATTTTCAACAAGGAGGGTCAGGATGAAAAGGTACGGATTGTGGATGTTGGCAGCCCTGCTTTATCCGGCGTTGGCGGTTTTCGCTGCTCCGGAAAACGAAATCATCATGGAGCAGGTTATCGTGACGGCCACCCGTCAGCAAGAGGCGGTTTCCGCTGTTCCGGCGTTCGTTTCCGTCATATCGGAGGAGGATATCCGGACCTCTACCGCTGTCACGGTCCCGGATCTGCTTCGCACCCTGCCGGGGATCCAGGTAAAGGACATCACCGGGAACCGACGGAATTTTCAGGTTGATATGAGTGGTTTCGGTGAAACCGCGCAGTCCAACACCCTGGTTCTGGTGGACGGCCGCCGAATCAACCAGGCGGATTTAAGCGGAACCGACTGGGCCTTGATTCCTCTCGGCCGGATCGAACGGATCGAGATTATTCACGGAGGGCGGGGGAGCACC
>CAZTKB010000402.1:0-2593 GCA_964614125.1 uncultured Desulfobacterales bacterium
AGGAGCAGGACCTCCAATTTTACCTCCCCCCTCGGTGGGGGAGGAGCAGGACCTCTAATTTTTCCCTCCCCCCCCGGTGGGGGAGGGTCAGGGTGGGGGGGAATAAAAGCGGGGCAGGCCACCCCCGTTCCGGCTTTTCATCTGGGTAGCGGTATGCCGACCTTAACACGTAAAACAGAAAAAACGTCACACTTTTTACATGCTTTTCCCGGGGAAGAGATCCCATTCATAGGGGTGTTTTGGAAAAACCGGTCCACTTTCTGGCGTTGTTTTTTATTGATCCATTTCGGATATCAATGATACACCTATACCATTATGCCGCAATACAGGGAAAACACAGACGGAAGAATCCTGAAGACCATAGAAAGGCGGTTTTGCGTTCAAAGGGAATCAATCGGGTATTTGAAATTCATACTGGAAGGGTATGAGGGAATGGCGGTGATGACTACCCGGGATACTCGGGCGGGAGTGGTTTCCGTGTTCATGGCGCCAGGGTGTGAATCCGATATCATGAACCTCTTGGACTGCCTGGCCAAGGAAATTTTTCTGTTGCCGTCCGCACCGGAGGAAGGGCCGGGGGCTTTTCCGGAATCGCATGAAAACTCAACGTATATGAGATGATGAATCAAAAAACCGTATATATCCATACACTGGGCTGCCAGATGAATGTCTACGATTCCGACCGGATCACGGCGGGTTTGAAGGAAATCGGTTATCGGAGTGTCTCCTCGGCCGAAGCGGCGGACCTGGTGATTATCAATACCTGTGCGATCCGTGCCAAGGCGGAACAGAAACTCTATAGTCTGGTCGGGAGGCTCGCGGAGCTCAAAAAGAAAAAGCCGGCGATGAGAATCGGGATCGGCGGCTGTGTGGCCCAGCAGGAAGGGGAAAAACTGTTGAGCCGTGCCCCATGTATCGATTTCGTTTTCGGAACTCACGCGGTAGGAAGGCTGACCGATTTGGTGGTGCAGACCGAAACGTCCGGCCGGCGGATCGTCGATGTGCGGATGTCCGACAGCCCGGATGAGGATTTTCGGAATCCGGTTTGGGACACAGGGTATTCACAGGTCAGCCGGTTTGTCACCATTATGACCGGTTGTGACAATCACTGTACGTATTGCGTGGTTCCGCATGTCCGGGGACCGGAGATGAGTCGCAACCCTTCCAAGGTCCTGGAGGAAATCCGGATGCTGGCGGGCACCGGTGTCCGTGAAGTCACCCTTCTGGGGCAGAACGTGAACAGCTATGGGATCAAGGAAGGATGGTGTGACTTCCCAGACCTGCTGGAGCAAATCAGGGGCGTCGATGGGATTCTTCGGATCCGGTTCACCACCTCCCATCCCAAGGATTTATCGGATAAACTGATTCTCGCGTTCCGGGAATCGGACAAGCTTGCCCATCATATCCATCTGCCGGTTCAGTCCGGTTCTGATCGGATTCTGCGGCGGATGAACCGGCGCTATAACCGGCGGGATTATTTGGATCGGGTTCAACGGCTTCGGGAATCCTGTCCGGATGTGGCCGTGACCAGCGATTTTATCGTTGGTTTTCCCGGCGAATCCGAACCGGATTTCCAGGAAACACTCGATTTGATCAGAACGGTGGAATTCGACAGCGTCTTCGCCTTCAAATACTCTGACCGGCCCAGCGCTCCCGCATCCCGATTTCCGGACAAGGTGGCGGAATCCATCAAGTCCGACCGCCTGGCCCGCCTGCTGGAGATTCAAAAAACGAACACCCAAAAACGGCTGCAGGCCCGGGTGGGGACGGAACAGGAAATTCTGGTGGAAGGCAGAAGCCCGAGATCATTGGAATCGGATTCGATCTGGATTCAATGGACCGGGAGAACCTCTTCCAACCATATTGTCCATTTTTTCCCGCCGGACAAAGAAAACGAGCAGAAAACAAACTTGGTTGGAGCCTTGAAACGGGTCCGTATCACGAGATCCTTTTCCCATTCCTTGTGGGGGGAACTTCTCCCGGATGATTCCTGACGCCGGTTTCCTGATCATGTGAACTGTAACCCGGAGGAACGAGCCATGCTATGGAAAGCATCCATCGCCGGAATTGCCATGGACCCGGATTCCAACACACCCATTGTCCTTCTGAAGACCGAAACCGGGGACCAAACCCTGCCGATCTGGATCGGCCTCCTGGAAGCAACGGCGATTGCCACCGAATTGCGGAATATTCAGTTCGATCGCCCGATGACTCATGATTTATTCAAAAATTTCGCGGATATGCTGAATGTTGTCTTTACGCGGATAGAGATTTGTGACCTGCGGGATAACACCTATTTTGCCCGTATCCTGTTCGATTATGAGGGCCATCCGATGTCCCTGGACGCCCGCCCCAGCGACGCTCTGGCCTTGGCCTTGCGCGCTAAAACGCCTATTTTTGTCGACGATTCTCTTTTCCACACATCGGTTGCCATGGAGGAATCGGCCCAGATTCTGGATGACAGCCAGGAAGGGAAAAAATGGGCGGAGTACCTGAAAAACCTGAATCCGGACGATTTCGGAAAATATAAAATATGACGAACTCGTAAAAAGTCAAATTTAAGATGGCTTTGAAAAAAGTCCGCAGGCAAGGC
>CAZTKB010000403.1:0-2588 GCA_964614125.1 uncultured Desulfobacterales bacterium
CGTCAAAAAATTCCGCAACAGCCGTTTGCCCACATGAGTCATGATGGATTCTGGATGGAACTGAATCCCCTCCGTGGGGTGCTCCCGGTGGCGAAGCCCCATGATTTCCCCATCATCCGACTCGGAGGTGATTTCCAAACAGGACGGAAAACCGTCTCGTGCCACCGCCAGGGAATGGTACCGCATCGCCTGGAAGGGTCCGGTGATCCCCCGGTACAACCCTTTCCCCTCACCCCGCCCCATGGAAGTCTTGCCGTGCTTTAAATTTTCGGCATATACCACCCGGGCACCAAACGCCATCCCGATGGCCTGATGCCCCAGGCACACACCTAAAATCGGAATACGGCCCGAAAACCGGGGAATCAGATCCAGCACGATCCCGGCGGACTCCGGCCTTCCGGGTCCGGGGGAGATCATAATGCCGGAGGGCGCCAGATTCTCGACCTCCTCCAGAGTGATGGCGTCGTTTCGGGATACCCGCACGCTTGCACCCAGTTGCTCCATGTACTGAATCAGGTTATAGGTAAAGGAATCATAATTATCGATCATCAGAATCATCGTCTCCTCCACCGTCGACCGGCAACGCCGCCGACATCCGCATCAATTCCAGCGCCCGCTGAATGGCTTTCGCCTTGTTCACCGTTTCCCGTCTTTCCGATTCCGGGTCCGAATCCGCAACAATGCCCGCCCCGGCCCGGACCGTCAGCCGCCCGTTTTCCACCACTGCCGTTCGGATCGTAATGGCCAGATCCATATTCCCCTGAAAGGATACATATCCCACCGCACCGCCGTAAGGTCCCCGGGGAGTCTTTTCCAGTTCCGCGATGATTTCCATGGCCCGCACCTTGGGAGCGCCGCTTAGTGTCCCTGCCGGGAACGACGCCCGGATCAGATCCCACGCATCCGTATCCGGCCGGATATCCGCGACGATGTTGGATACCAGGTGCATGACATGGGAATAGCGTTCCACCACCATCAGATCGGTCACCTGCACCGTGCCGGTCTGAGCGATCCGTCCCAGGTCATTTCTCCCCAAATCCACCAGCATCAGATGCTCGGCTTTTTCCTTTTCATCCGCCAGCAATTCCGCGGCAAAGGCACGGTCCTCCTGTTCCGTCTTTCCGCGGGGACGTGTTCCGGCGATGGGGCGGAGCGTGGCCACGCAGTTTTCAAGCCGCACCATGGTTTCCGGAGAGGATCCGATCAACGTCACGTTCTCCAGGTTCAAAAAAAAGAGGTAGGGGCTGGGATTGACAAACCGCTGGGCACGGTACAACGTCCACAGATCCGCCGGGGCTTCCGCGACAAACGGCTGGGAAATGACCGTCTGGATCACATCCCCTTCCCGAATATGGTGAATGATCCGCCGGACCATGTCCTGAAAATCCGAATCCTTCAATACCGGGCGGAGCTCTCCAACATGGGCCGAAAGTTTTCTTGTCAAACCTGTCGTCGGCGCTTCCATGCGGCGGATCATGTCCCCCAGCCGTTCCCGGGCCTGCAGGTACAGGGTTTCAAGATCCCCTTCCCCTGGGAGAAAGACCAGGGAAATGGCAAGCACTGTATGCCGGACATTGTCGAAAATCAGCATGCGGTCAGGAAGAATAAAATGCGCCACTGGATGTCCTTCCGGCATCGGGCAGGGAATCTTTTCCAAAAAAGAAACCATTTCATAGCAGAGGTAGCCCACCAACCCCCCCCAAAAACGAGGCAGTTCCGGAACAGCTGCTGCCTGAAACCGGCTCATGTAATCCCGCAACACGCCTAGGGGATTTCCCTCATGGGGTATCACCTGAACATGATAGGGGTCGTCGATCTCCACCCGGTCCGGCCAGACCCGCACATGGCTGTAGGCCGAAATCCCCATAAAACTGTAGCGTCCCCACCGTTCTCCTCCCTCCACACTTTCGAAGAGAAACACGGGGCTGTCCGGTGTGTATAGTTTTTCCAGAATGGAGACCGGCGTGACGGTGTCCGCCAGAATCTCGAGACAGACCGGTACGACATTGGCGCCCCCGGCCAACCGGATGAATTCGTCCTTCGCGGGAAACTCCTTCAGACGCATGAGAACCCTTCTTCCTGATCGATGGTTATATTCGAGGGGAGCCATCCGGCCTCCCCCACAAAAAAGGGGCCGTGAATGGTTTCACGGCCCCTGATGCTTCCCCAAAAAAACGGCCGTGAGCGGGATCGCCCACGGCCGGATATGCAAATTACAATCAGTAATGCTCCGTCAGCCGGCAATCCCCGGATGATAGCGACGCCAGCACCACCAGTTCGCGGTCAACATAGCAAAAATGGAATTGGTTGATTTCATGGACTTCATGATATAGAAAACACCCCTTTATGATTTTCTTCCATCTAACGGGATTTTTCCCGCATTGTCAAGAAATTTGTTTATCCTCGGATTGCTTCCCTGCGATAGGGCTTCCCCCTCTTTTTTTATCCACAGATTACAGGAATTATAGGAGATTGGTTTGCCAGGTGATCGGCTGCGGAAAAGCCGGAACGGGGGTGACTTGTCACGCCTTTACCCCCCACCCTGACCCTCCCCCACCAGTGGGGAGGGAAAAAATGGTTGTCCCTGG
>CAZTKB010000404.1:0-2584 GCA_964614125.1 uncultured Desulfobacterales bacterium
TTCCCAAAGAAAGCGGGATCGGTCGCCCCGGGACGGCGGGCCAATCAACCGTTTGCCAATCCGGGAAGCAGGGGGGGTGTCCCGCTTTTATTCCCCCCCCACCCTGCCCTCCCCCACCAGGGGGGAGGGAAAAATTGGAGGTCCTGCTCCTCCCCCACCCTGACCCTCCCCCACCACTGGATAGGGGATGACCTACCAGCATTTCCGCCGGGAAGCCGGACCATCGTACAGTACTTTGTGGTATCCCCAGGCCTCGCACACCTATTGACAAGACTGTCGATACCCGGTATTCACCTTTCTGGTGACCAGTCGGGGTAATGGACCCTTCCCGGCTCTTTTCACGGAAACCGATTCGAATTCTGCATGCAATTATGGTATCTCCACAATCCAAAGCCTTTCTGGACGACTTGGAAAAACACTTCCTTCTGACCTTGCCGGAGGCCAGAGAAATGATCTCCCGATTCCACCGGGAGATGCGTCTCGGCCTTTCCGGAAAACCCGACCGTCTTCAAATGCTCCCCGCCTTTGCCGGACGTCCGAACGGAGCTGAATCAGGCCGTTTTTTGGCCCTGGATCTGGGTGGGACCCATTTCCGGGTCATGGAAATCATTCTGGACGGTTGCCGGAAAGCCTCTATCAACCGTGCCATGCACCTTCCCATCCCTCCCGAAGCAATGCACACCGACGCGGATAGCCTTTTTGGGTTTCTGGCAGATGGTGTAATCCGCTTTTTTCAGGAATACCGAATCCACCGCGGCCAGAAGATCGATCTGGCTTTCTGTTTTTCCTTTCCGGTCCAACAGGACTCGATCCGATCCGGAAAACTGATCCGGTGGACCAAGGATTTTTCAGCATCCGGTGTCGTCGGTCATGATGTTGTCGCACTCCTGTCCAAGGCAATTCGAAAATGGAATCTCTCGGGCATCGACGTCTGTGTTCTCGTGAACGACACGGTGGGAACCCTTGCCGCAGGCGCCTATTCAGAGCCTTCCTGTGACATGGGTCTGATTCTGGGTACCGGGACCAATGCCTGCTACCTGGAAAGAGGTGACCGTTTAATAGTGCCCCACCCGGATTCGATGGGAGACAAGATGATCATCAATGTGGAATGGGGGGATTTCGAACCACCCAACCCGACCCCTTATGATTCCCGTGTGGACCGGGAATCCGGGAATCCGGGAGGACAAAAGCTCGAAAAGGCGGTTTCCGGGAAATATCTGGGAAAAATCGCGCAATCGGTGATCCGGGAAATGATCCGGCAGGGCCTTTTGCGCCTACGAACCTCTTCCGAACCGACTGGAGAAGATTCCTCTCTGAGCACCAGGCATCTCTCGATTCTGGAAGGCGGATTCGGCACGCTTCCGGGCTTCATTTCCGCTTATTCCTCCGAAGACCGGGTAGTTCTACAACATATCGCCCGTATTGTCTCCACCAGGTCTGCAACGATCGCCGCAGCTGCCACCGCCGCTGTTGTCACCTGGATGGACCCGAAGTTGAAGGTGGATCACTTTGTCGCGGTCGATGGTTCTCTGTTTGAGAAATATCCGAACTATAAAGAACGGATGGAAGCCTTTCTGCGCCTTCTCTTCCCCAATCACGCCAACCGGATCCGATTGGGAAAGGTCAGGGACGGGTCCGGAATCGGAGCGGCCGTGATCGCAGCCATGCAACGAACTCATTGTGTCTAATCCAACCCTGACGGTTCCTGCAGCGTCACCACCACCGGGACGCCGAGGTTTTCCTCCAGAAAGGCCCGGCACCGGTTGACTCGGTTCTCCAGAACCTTGATCTCATCGGAAAATAACTCCTTTCCAACAGCCATCCGAACCTCGAGGACATGTCGATCCCCGGGCGCCTTTCGAACCCTGTGTCGGATCAGAGGAGGAAACCCCAAAAACCTTTCCAAATGATTCCCGATAGATTCGGGATGAACCTTCACCCCATTTACATTCAACAGGTCGTCAGTACGGGGTTCCAACCATTCGATCCGCATCGTCGGACACCCGCATGGACAGGATTCGGGCAATAGCCGCACCCGTTCTCCGGTTCGAAACCGGATCAGGGGAAACGCGCGTGTGGTCAGGGTCGTCAGCACCAATTCTCCCGGATCTCCTTCCGAGGTCTCGCCCCCGGTGACCGGATCGACAATTTCCACCAGAAAATGATCCTCCTGGACATGGAGCCCCTGATGAACCCGGCATTCATAAGCCATGGCCGGCCCCGGCACCTCGCTCATTCCCAGATGAACCCAGGAGGCGGCATGGAAGCGGGCCTCAATATCGGCGCGAAAATCCGGATCCACCGGTTCACCGGTCAGCACCAGGCATTTCAGGGCCAGGGAGGTGGGATTCACACCGTTGTGGAACATCGCTTCCGCAAGCTGGGATGCATTGGACGGGGTCGAGACCAGAACCGTGGTCCGGTAATCCCGCAACACCATCAAATGTTTTTCTATCGACAGCGGGGTGTTGGGTATGACGGCCACAGACAGAGATTCGGCACCGTCCTTGTAGTCACGCCCCCAGTTAGCCAACCCGGCATCCAGATAAATCTGCAAGATATCCCGGGAACCGATACCGGCCGC
>CAZTKB010000405.1:0-2565 GCA_964614125.1 uncultured Desulfobacterales bacterium
GCCTGGTGCAGTCCTTTCTTCTGATCTACCTCAACCCCAGCTATACCCTGCTTGCGGTATTCGGCATCCTGTTCGTCATCCTGCTGATTTCCCCCAAAGGGTTGTTCGGAAGGGGGGTGTGACATGCTTTCCTACAGGTCGTATTGGATTGCCGCAGTGGTGGTCGGAATCCTGATGCTGATCCCGATGCTGGTCCAGGACACTTTCGTTCTCCGGATCTGCACCGAGGCGATCATGTGGATCGGGTTGGCGATTTCCTGGGATGTGCTGGCCGGATACACCGGGTACCTGAATTTCGGTCACGGTGCGTTTTTCGGGATTGGTGCATACGTTACAGCTCTTCTGATGAAACTGGGGGGATGGCCTTTTTTCGCCGCGCTGCCTGCCGGCGGATTGGCGGCAGTCGCAGCCGCCTTGGTTGCGGGCATCCCGACCTTGCGCTTGAAGGGAGCCTATTTCGCCATCGCCACCTGGGCCCTGTCCCGGGCCATCCAGCAGCTGGCACTGGTGCTGGATGTGACCGGCGGGCCGGACGGGATGCGCCTTCCGCCCTTTTTGCACCCCCAGTTTTTTTATTACGTCATGCTGGCGGTAGTGACCGCCACCTTTGTCCTGTTGTGGTACCTGTTGGAAAAAGCCCCTTTCGGCCTGAAGGTCAAGGCGATCCGAGAAGATGAATCCGGGGCGATGTGTCTGGGCATCAACCCGACGCGGATCAAGCTGCAGTCCTTTGTGTTGTCCACGTTCCCCGCCGGGCTGATCGGCGGAATTTATGCATACTGGATCACCTACATCGATCCGGCGTCCGTGCTGGGGGACCTGGTCACGGACCAGGCGGTGGTCATGGCGGTGTTCGGCGGATTGGGCAGCCTGATCGGCCCGATCATCGGGGCGGTGATCATTTTTGCCTTCAAGACGGTGTTCTGGGCCTACCTGTCCGATTACCAGGTGCTGTACCTGATCATTCTGGGGGCGTTGATCGCGATGAGCGTGGTTTTTCTGCCCAATGGATTGTGGGGGACCGTTTCCGGGGCGCTGGCCGGCAAAAAGGCCCTGGAAAAAGGGCTGGGGGTTGAACTGAAACCGAAAAAGGAGAAAGACCATGCCTGATCCCTTGCTGCAGGTGGATTCTGTCACCAAGACCTTCGGCGGGCTGCACGCGGTATATCAGGTGTCGTTTGACATGGCGGCCGGCACCATCGTGGGGCTGATCGGTCCCAACGGCGCGGGAAAAACCACGCTTTTCAACGTGATCAGCGGGTACTATGCACCCAACGCCGGATCGGTACGTTTTCGCGGGGAGGATATCAGCGGACGTCCGCCGTATCGGCTGGCCGGGATTGGAATCGGAAGGACTTTCCAAGTAGTTAAGCCTTTTCCTGGCCTGACGGTATTGGAAAACGTGATTATCGCGGCCCTGTGCCGCTATCCCAAAAAATCCGAAGCCCAGGAGCATGCCTGGCGGATTCTGGAAAAAACCGGGTTGGCGGATCGGGCCGGCCAGCAGGCATCCAGCCTGACGCTGGCGGCCAGGAAACGCCTGGAGGTGAGCAAGGCGCTGGCGTTGGAGCCCAAGCTGCTGTTGCTGGACGAAGTTGTCGCCGGTCTGAACCCGACCGAGGCGGACCAGACCATCGAGCTCATTTTGAAACTTCGGGATCAGGGAATCACGATTTTGATTGTCGAACACATCATGCGGGTGATCATGAATATCAGCGACCGGGTTGTGGTGCTTAACTTCGGCCGAAAAATCGCCGAAGGAAGGCCGGATGAAGTGGGGCGGGATCCGGCTGTGGTGCAGGCCTACCTGGGGGAGGACGGGAAATGAACATTCTGGATGTCAGCGGAATTTCGGTTCATTATGGGGATACCCAGGCCCTGTGGGATATTTCGTTTTCCGTCTGTCCCGGACAGATCGTTGCCCTCTTGGGAGCCAACGGAGCCGGGAAAACGACCACTCTCAAGACCATCTGCGGACTGCTGCCCCTGACGGCAGGCCAAACATCTTTTCAGGAAAAACCCATCAGCGGGCTGCCGGTTCATGAAATCGCGGATTTGGGGATCACCCTGGTTCCGGAAGGCAGGCAGCTCTTTCCCAAGATGAGCGTGGAGGACAACCTGCTCATCGGATCCTACCTGAAACGCACCCGAGCCAATCGCAGCGCCAATCTCGCCCGGGTCTACGAGCTATTCCCCCGGCTGGGGGAGAGGAAAGGCCAGCAGGCCGAAACGCTTTCCGGCGGGGAACAGCAGATGCTGGCCATCGGCCGGGCTCTGATGCAGGAACCCCGGCTGATCATGTTCGACGAACCCAGCCTGGGACTGGCGCCGATTCTGGTACTCGAAATCTTTCGCATCATCCAGGAACTGCACCGCCAGGGGCTGACCATATTTTTGGTGGAGCAGAATGTTCATCAGACCTTGAAAATCGCGGATTACTGCTATGTGCTTGAAAACGGGCGGGTGATCCAGGAAGGTACCGGAAAGGACATGGAAGCCGATTCCCGGATTCGGGAGGCCTATCTGGGGTTCTGACGTCTGACCGACCTTCCCCAGGGGGCTTGG
>CAZTKB010000406.1:0-2563 GCA_964614125.1 uncultured Desulfobacterales bacterium
GACCATCGGGTGGACAACACCGTAGTTTGCAGATTCTCAAAAAAACTCAGATCAATGGCAGTAACACCCGCCAGAGTGCGGTCCGGATTCCATATCGGCATGGACAGACAGGTCACGATTCCCATTCCGGACACATCGACATAAGAAGGATTCCAGGTGATTTTTCCCCTTTCTTTGGCACGGATATACCATTCCCGTTTTCTGGGATCGTAGTTCTCCGGATAATCTCCGGTTCCCGGATATCCACTCACCACGCCGCTCTCCAGGCCCGTAAACATCCAGATCGCCATCCCTTCCACTTCTCTCCACAAGGTACGATATGCCGGAAGAACCCCGGCCAAGGCGGCAATATCCCGTTTCACCGTCGAAGAGTCGACCCCGGGGGCCAGATGCATATCCACATGTTGCAGGGAAACCAAAGATGGCTGAAGAACACCTCCCACCCAAGTGCTGTGCAAAGGGGACAGGATCATGTCGGAACGGTTGTCATCGGAAAGAAAAGCCTCCCGGATTCTATCGGGATCCGGTTCCCGGAGAGCCTTTTCCACGGATTGGGCCTGCCTTTTCAGAACCATTTCCAATATCTGAATTTGTCTTTGGGTAAGACCCGCGTAATCCTCCACCGCTTTTTGCAGCTCGCACCGTGCCTCGGTATACAGAAAGCCGGCCGCAGAACCCGAAAGCGCCCGTCCCAATCCAGTCGCGGAAGCAAGATACAACGACATGAGGATCAGCAGGGGGATAAGGGAAACACCCAGAAACACCAACAGAAATTTCGGAAATATCCGCATGGGAACCTTTTTCATACGAGCCGGACCCTCTGATCCGAATAAACCGATCATCCTTTAATCCGGATGGGTCGTCTCCGCATACGTTTCCAAAAATGACAATTCCGCTTTCAGGGAGCCGATCAGGATCAGTTCGTCATCCGATTCCAATACAATACTCGGCTCCGGATTGACGATGGTTTGATCTCCACGTTGCACGGCTACCACACTGCATCCGGTGTTCTCGCGAATCAGCAGATCCATTAATGCCCGAGAGACTATTGAATGGGAAACCGGCATCCGAAAGACGTTGAGGTTTTCAGACAACATCAGTAATTTCCCCGGCTGAAGCAGGTTCATGATGGTTCCAGTACACAGGGAGGCGTAGGACATGACCAGATTGGCGCCGGCACGGTGAAGGGTATTGATGTTCCGATCCAGAGAGGACCGGCTGATTATCTGGACATCCGGTCGAAGGCGGCGGCAGTAGATGGTCAGATAAATGTTGAGGTTGTCATCGTGGGTGGTGATGATAATGGATGGGGTATCTAAAATGCCGGCCTTTACAAGGATGTCCCGATCGGCGGCACTTCCCTGAATAAACCGATGGTCCTGGGTGGCGATACGTTCGCGTTTTTCCACGATCCGATAGTCAATTCCCCTCGATTCCAGGGTCTCTGCCACAGACCTCCCCACCCGTCCGCCCCCCAGAACCAGAACCGGCCCTTTCTGAAGGTCCGGAAAGCCCGAGTAGCCAATTAGTTGGTCATACCGGTCCAGTTGTTCCTCTGTTCCGGCCAGCACCAACACCGTGGATTCTCCGATTTTCATGTGAGCACCGGGGATAAGAAATCTTCCGTGCTCCCACGCCCCCACCACGGTGACCCCGGTGATTTCGCGAAGCCGACTTTCGGCCAAGGTCACATCCTGCAGGGGGGTCCGCATCACCGGAGCCTCCGCGATCCGAAGTTCCCCAAAACTTCCGATCACATTGACTTTCATGCTGACGCCCAGAACGCGTCGGGCGAGGGCCTGTCCCAACAGCCGGGTGAACTGAAAAACATGGGTGCTTCCCGCCAGATGGAGAATATCCAAGGAATCTTCAGCATCCGCATTCGAGACCGTAGGCACGGTGGTGGATATTTCCCGGATGGTATAGATGATGTTCGTACTCACCATGTCGTCGTTTAACACAACGACCAGGGACGCATCGGATACCCGGAGCCGGATATATGTATTCGGATCATCCGGCTGGCCGTACATGACCCGATATCCACGGTCGTGAAGGTCGAGTGCCTGGGAAAGATCCGGCACCAGTATGACATAGTCAAAATCATACTGGATGCATTTGGCCACCAGGTTTTCGGTAACCGTATCGAAATGGGTGAACACCACATGGTTGGAAACCGTATCCGAAACCGAGCGGGGAGCCCTGGCGCGGTTCTGCTCCTCCAGCCATGGCGCATAGAAAAACTGAATGAAGGTAAAAGGCAGCATCACCAGCAAAAAGATGATGCCGGTAAGCAACACAATGATGGAAAAGAGCCTCCCAACATCGCTGACAAAGGTGATGTCTCCAAATCCGAGGGTAGACATGACGGTCAACGTCCAATAAAATCCAGTCAGCCAAGAATATTCGCGTCCTTCATGCAGCATCAGAATATGAAACAGCACCGAAAACAGAATAAACAAGAACCCCAGCAAAATCAGAAACCGGACCAGCATTCGTGTATTGCTGCGAGTTCCGCCGCGATTCAACAGGGCTATCAATTGGGAGGGCATGGATTTCATGGGAT